>DKLZ01000085.1 GCA_002455955.1 Dehalococcoidia bacterium UBA6627 | reverse complement strand
CTATTCGAAGTTCCGTCACAGGGAATGTGTGACCTTCAGGTGCACCGCGTAGCTGTGGATTTGCTGATATCGATAGGTGCGTTTTCGCAATGCAAATAGGAAAGTCCCAACCATTGTCCTGAAAGCGACGTGCTGTGGTCCGTGTCATCGGTCCCCAGGTTGTGTTACTCGCCTTGTAGAGTTGTGAAGCAAGAGTTTCTACCTTCGTAATGATGCTGTCGTCATCGTCGTACATAAGGCGAACGTCTGCACGATGATGCTCTACCGCGTCGATCACCACCTCTGCTAGTTCAGTCATTCCGGAGCCGCCTTCTGCGAAGCCTTTCGCTTCAACGGCTGCTAGTGCGCCGGCTTCAATTGCAGCGCGGCGCACTTCAGCGATTTCATCAGGACTATCGTCTGGGAAACGATTGATTGCCACTACAGCTGGTAAACCGTAGCGGTTCACGATATGGATGGCATGACGGAGATTCGCGCTGCCTATGTTCACCGCTTCAGTGTTTGGGTTGTTAAGTTCGGTCGACTTCACGCCGCCATGCCACTTCAACCCTCGTACTGTCGCAACGACAACTGCGGCAGATGGTTTCGCACCACCTTGTCTAACTTTAATGTCCATGAACTTTTCGAATCCGAGATCTGCTCCGAATCCTGCCTCAGTGATGACAAAATCACTGAGGCTCATTGCAAGCCGATCTGCCAAAATTGACGAGCATCCGTGGGCGATATTTCCGAATGGACCGGTGTGCACAATTGCTGGGTTGCCTTCGATTGTCTGTACGAGATTTGGCTTTAATGCATCTTTAAGTAGCACCATCATCGAACCGACAGAATTAATATCTCCTGCAGTTACAGGCTGCCGGTCGTTGGTCCAGCCCACCACGATATTACTTAGGCGATCGCGGAGGTCGGTGTAATCTGTCGCAAGTGCCATGATCGCCATGATTTCGGATGCAGCAGAGATGTCGAATCCGGTTTCGCGCAATGGCCCATCGGCTCGACCACCGACGCCAGTGATTACACGTCGTAGTGCACGGTCCTCCGCGTCAGTCACTCGTCTCCATGTAATTTGCTGCGGATCAAACTGATCGACGTCACCGTTACGTGCTGCGTTATCTGCCATTGCAGCTAGTAAATTGTGAGCTGATTCGATCGCGTGAAAGTCACCGGTAAAGTGAAGGTTGATGTCATTAGCCGGTTGGACAGTTGCTTTCCCGCCTCCTGTACCACCGCCTTTGCGCCCGAATAATGGTCCTAACGAAGGTTGGCGAATTGTAAGAGTTGCGTTTTTGCCCAGCTGTCGTAATCCATCCGTTAACCCGATAGAGGTTGTAGTCTTACCTTCACCTGCTGGAGTTGGAGTTATTGCAGTTACTACGATTAGTTTTCCATCGTTTCCTTTTGGAAATGCGGTAAGTGGCACTTTTGCTCGATCCCGGCCATAAGGTTCGAGTTGTTCCCAGTTCAATCCGATATCGGCAGCAACGTCTTGTATCGTGCGCACGATGCCCCTTAGTGCTTTAGTAAGCCTCTATATTCCCGGTCTAGATCGATTTGACGATCCGAGAGACGTATTAGCGGACAATGAAGGGAGTATAACTTGCGTTAGCGGCTATCCTTAATCGTGATGGCTAATTTTTCCAGAAAATCGATCAAGCACAGTCTTACCCTTTTGATGTCGGTGGTTGCCTGTCTTATCGGAATCGGTTGTGCACCTGACGACACATCACGTGCTGTACATATTCTGACTCACGAAGGAGACGTCAACGGTGTGCTTGAGCGATATATCGAGCGTGGCGTAACTCATGCAGAAGATACCAATGCGCGTGCCGTGGTGATCCGCATTGATACCAAAGGGGGTTCGATCGATTCGATGAAGCGAATCGTCGGAGATATCGAATCAGCGCAGGTTCCCATGATCACTTGGGTGGGTCCACCAGGTGCGGAAGCAATTTCAGCGGGCACTTTTATTGTGATGGCAGGAAACATAGCGGCGATGGCTCCCAACACCACGATAGGAGCCGCATCCCCTATTAGTGGTACGGGTGCAGATATCGAAGGGGTATTAGGTAAAAAAATCGAGAACGATACGGTCGCATTTGCCCGAGGTGTAGCCGAACTACGAGGTCGTAATAGCGACTGGGCTGAGAAGGCCGTGCGTAATGCGATCTCTGCTAGCGCTTCGGATGCTGTCGCGCAAAACGTAGTTGATCTCCAGGCTGTGGATATTAATCGACTACTTGAAAATATCGATGAACGAACAGTCACCTTGCTCGATGGAACTGAGATCCCGCTTGATGGTGTGTTCGGCGCAGTTCAGGTTGAAAATCCGATGAACTTCTATGAACGAATATTGAGTATTGTGAGCAGCCCAACTGTGTTTTCGCTACTATTTCTTGCGGGACTTGCAGGCATTGCGATCGAATTTCTTTCGCCCGGGAACATCTTTCCTGGTGTTGCTGGTTTGATAGCGTTGATCGCGTCATTCCTTGGTATTGGTACGTTACTGCCTGGCGAAGCTGCAATCGCATTTATTGTGCTTGGAATCATACTGTTGATTTTGGAATTCACTCTCGGCGGAGGAGGAATTTTCGCAACCGGTGGTGTGACTGCTCTTGTTCTGGGGCAAACAATTGCACTTGGTCAGGCGTCAACCGAACTCAGTTTTCAGCGGGTGATGGTCGCTACCGGGATTGTCTTTGGCACCATTGCCTTATTTGTCGCAGTGATATTGTTTTTGCTCGCTCGAAAGTATTGGGCACCGACTGCTGAGACAGGCACTCGGGAACTCTGACTCGTTTCCCGATGCCTGCTATTTACAGACAGAGTTTTAGACGCCGTGATTCCTAACGGTCGCTATGATCACCCTGATCGATCCCCGAATTGTTATCGCTGTTGCGCTGAGTCAGACCCTCCAGTGCGCCAGCGATCGGTCCAGCGATAGACGCGAGATCCATCGGCATGATCCACTTCGTTGATTCACCTTCGCCAAGGCGCCGCATCATTTCTAGGTATTGCAAGCCCATTGTGTTTGAACTGGCACCTGTGGCCGCCTCATTAATCCGCTCTAGTGCGGTGGAAAATCCTTCTGCATTCAAGATTGCGGCCTGACGGCCACCTTCAGCCTCAAGAATTTGTGATTCACGGGAACCTTCAGCTTCTAAGATAGCCGCCTGTTTCGATCCTTCGGCGACGTTGATTGCTGATTGTCGTTGTCCTTCAGATTCAGTGATTTCAGCACGCTTCGTTCGGTCAGCCGTCAGGAGACGAGTCATTGCATTTTGAATGTCGGGTTCCGGTACGACCTCTCGAATTTCGATTGCCTTTACTTCGACCCCCCAACGAGTGGTCTCTTGAGAAAGTTTTTCTTGAAGGCGCTTGTTGATTGTTTCCCGCTGAGACAAGACTTCTTCGACAGTTATGTCACCAATAACCGATCGCAGAGTTGTTGTTGCCATGTTTCGCACGGCACGTGTGTAATTGTTGATGTTAATCACTGCTGCTTCGGGATCTACGACACGCATATAGACAACGAAATCAATATCGACCAAGGCATTATCTTTGGTAATTGAGGACTGTGCAGGTTCGTCGAGGACCACTTCTCTCTGATCGATCCTGATTCCGCGGTCGAGAAATGGGATCAAGATTACAAGTCCTGGTCCTTTCGTACCGATATATCGTCCGAGGCGGAACACTACAGCACGTTCATATTGTTTCACGATACTGATGAAGAACATTGTTCCTACTATCTATCTTGCACTGCCAGGTAAATATTTCGCTCGATTCATTATACGGATTACTAAGAGTCGCTATGATGACATACCGCTTTAAGGAGCAGAGATATGACTTTCAACGCGAGCTTTAATCCATCAGGTGGTGGTGCAATCGTTGGCCTTGGTATGACAGAGATGACTCGTGAATATACCTACAGCTCGACTGGACTTGCAGCGATTGCTGTCCGCAATGCTATTACAGATGCAGGACTGGACAAGTCCGACGTAGATGGCATTTTGGTCAATCCTGGCATCATGGGAAATCTACAACCTGATCTGCAGAAGGCACTTGGCCTTGAAAATGTTCGTCTTCAAACGAAGATGGATGGACGCGGTTCGACTGCTGGGCAGATGGTGCAATACGCATCTCTCGCTGTTCAATCTGGACTTGCAAACGTTGTTGTTTGTGTATTTGCTGACGATCCACTTCGTGGGGGTAGTGCTGGTGCTGCATATGGTGGCGCTGATCGGAAGGTTACCGGCATGCCGAGTTTGCATAGCTATTATGGCCACTTCGGCGCGAATACGGGTTATGCACTTGCTGCGCGTCGACATATGGCACTTTATGGAACGACACAGGATCAACTCGGTGCGGTTGCAGTTTCGACGCGCAAATGGGCACAACTGAATCCGATCGCGATGCAACGCGGTGAGATGACTCTCGACGATTACCACAATTCGCGATGGATTGTTGAACCTTTCCATTTGCTTGACTGCACACTCGTTACGAACGGTGCGATAGCCGTTATCGTTACGAGTCGTGAACGGGCGAAAGATCTAAAACAACCACCGGCATACGTCATTGGTATGGGGCAAGGGCATCCAGGTAATCCTCGTCATGCTGGGGCAGAGTATGAAGTGAACACTGGTGCTATTCAGGCTGGTGAAACTGCTTATGCCATGGCTGGAGTAGGTCCAAAAGATATCGATGTTCGTGAACTTTATGACTGCTATACCTACACGACCCTTGTCACTTTGGAGGACTACGGTTTTGCACCTAAAGGCGAAGGTGGTCCGTTCGTTGAGGATGGCAAACTAGGGCCTGGCGGCTCTCACCCCACAAATACCGGTGGTGGTGAACTTTCGAGTTACTACATGTGGGGTATGACGCCATTGTCAGAGGCAGTGATTCAAACCAGGGGGCAAGGTGGTGACCACCAAGTGAAAGACCATTCGACTGTTCTTGTCAGTTGTCAGGGTGGCATCCTGGATATGCATGCTTCGTTGATTCTTAGCCCTGATTCAACCGCCGGTACTGGAGGTCACTCATGACTCGTCCTTCGCCCACCTCAGATGAACTTAGTGCACCGTTTTTCGAAGGTACTGCTAATGGAGTACTGATGCTCCAGCGTTGCCGCAACTGCGCGAAATATGCTTTCCCTGTGCAAGAGATTTGTACAAATTGTCTTGAGGGCGATCTTGAATGGGTTGAGTCTTCCGGTGAAGGAACTCTTCACACTTTCGGCGTGATGCATCACCTTTACCACCCTGGATTCGCCAGAGATTTGCCGTATAACGTGGCTGTCGTGGAACTTACTGAAGGCCCAAGAATGAGCGCCCGTGTCGATGCTCCGAGTGACGAACTTGAAGTTGGGATGGAGCTTAAGGCTACCTTTGAACCAGCAGGTGAAGTTATGGTTCCGGTATTTCAACCAGCGTAGAGTCTGAATATCTGTACTGTTGATGCTGGCAGCTTCAACCGCGATCGCACAAAAAGGAAATGGATGACACGTGACAATTGAAATACGCCCCGCAGTCGCTGACGAGATCCCACAGCTTATACGCCTTTTGGCTACTTCCTTGGGGAAACCTGAACGACGCTTCATAGCGTTGGAACCTGAGTTCACACTTGCTGTGTTCGATGACGATAGGCCGGCTGCAACTCATGGCTCATGGCCATTGACGATGCGGTTTAACGGTAAAACTGTTCCGATTTCAGGAGTCACAACAGTTTCAACTGACATGATTGATCGTCAAAAAGGGCATCTCCGTAAGCTCGTTACACAACATTTTCAAGATCTCCATGAACAAGGTGAACGTCCATTAGCAGTATTATTCGCTAGTCAAGCCGCGATCTACCAACGATACGGTTATGCGGTAGTGTCGACTCAATACAGCTATGAGATCGAACCGCAATACATACAATTCAATGAGCCTCTCGAAATACCGGGAACGCTACACTATGTCGACCCTGATCCAGATGCTGATTTCGGAACTCTTGTTGACCTGTATCGCAAATATCGGGAAAACCGCACGGGAGAAGTCCATCGTGGCAAACCCATGTGGGATGCTGGAATACTCGCACCCGCAAACGAAGGAGAGATACGGTCAGCTGTCGTTTATGAAGAAAACGGCGAACTTCAGGGCTATGCCATCTATCGCACAGGTTTGGGTGACGCTCCTTGGCCGGAAGTAGACAGAACGTGCAAGATTGACGATATCGTCTGGCTAACACCACAAGCGTATCGAGCCTTCTGGGAATTATTCGCGAAGCTACAACTCGTTCGCCGTATTGAATGGCCACAGGTTGCCGGCGATGACCCGTTGCCTCATCTTCTCATTGAGCCACGTATGCTGAGACGCCGATCTATGGACCAACTCCTCGCCCGTGTGGTTGATATTGAGGGAAGTTTCCGTGGTCGGTGTTACGACGAAAGTGAACGTCTCACGTTTGCGATCCAGGACGATCTGTGTACATGGAACACTGGACAGTGGCAGATACACACAGGACCCGATGATGCTGAAGTTACGCGAATGGAATCCGGCGTTCCTGATATCGAACTACGACCAGGCACGCTAGCGATGCTTCTCTTTGGGCAAATCACGGCTAGCCAAGCTGCTCGTTATGGAAAGTTAATCGTTCATAAGCCGGACGCACTCCGTATCTGGGATAAAACCTTGCGTGTGCAGTTCGAGCCATTCAGCGCTGATCACTGGTAAGGCGGCACGATGGTACAAGAAGACTCGTACCACACTGGTAATAATTTGAACGTTGGGAAGCAAATTGCAGATGTCGACACTCCGGTTCTCTATGTCGACCTTGATGCTTTAGATCACAATATTGCCCTGATGGCACGACGTGCATCAGAAGCCCAAGTTCGCTGGCGTCCGCATGTCAAAGCTAGTAAGGCACCAGATCTTGCGAAACGGATCATCGCTCATGGTGCTAATGGGATCACTTGCGCAAAACTCGGAGAAGCAGAGGCATTTGTAGCGGCTGGCGTTACCGACATCTTGATCGCGAATGAGATAGTCGGTTCAACGAAAATAGTGAGATTGGTGAACTTGGCAAAACGCACCGACCGACTTTGTGTCGCTGTCGATGATGCGGGAAACATCTCCGAACTTTCCCGTGCGTTTGCAGGTGCGGAACTGACTCTCGATGTCCTAGTAGACATCAATATCGGAGCGAACCGTTGTGGTGTTACACCTGAATCGGCACCGATGCTTGCAAAGCAAGTTCTGGAATCTCCGGGATTGTATTTTCGTGGCCTCATGGGTTACGAGGGTCATGCCGTGGGCATTAGTGATCTAGAAGAGAAAGAAGCGGTTTCCGAAGCGGCAGCCAATATCTTTGCTGAAGCAAGGCGAGCAGTCGAAGCCTCGGGCATCGATATCGACATTATGAGCGGTGGCGGAACCGGTAATTACTGGTTCAATCTCGCTTTGCAGACAGCAAACGAGCTGCAGGCCGGCGGTGGAGTGCTACTCGATCGTACATATCAAGAGAAAATGAAGGTGCCAGATCATCGCCAATCACTTTTCATTCAGGCGCAGGTAATTAGTACTGCCGTCGCAGGTCGCGCGGTGGCAGACATGGGCTGGAAAGGTAGCGGAATGCACACAGGCCTTCCGAAAGCTGTTTCGCCACTTGGAGTTGAAGTGGTTAGCCTCAGTGCCGAACACACAATTCTGGCACTAGATGACGGAGTCGCCCTCGCTCATGGTGATCGAATAACGATGGTGCCTAGTTATTCAGACTCGACGATCCTACTGCATCGTGAGCTCTTTGCTGTAAGGCAAGGGATCGTTGAGGAAGTATGGCCAATTAGTGCAGCCGGAGCCCTGCAGTAATTCGAAACGTCTACTGGATAAGGCTCGGTAGATTCCCTCGTACCGTAGCTACTCGTATGCTGAGTTCGAGATAGCTCTCGGTTGATTTCAGTACTGTGGGTCTCTTGAGGCCCTGCATGAGCTTGAAACGAGTGTTTGAGAGTAAAGGGCCAACGAACTTGAACAAGCCGAAGTGGCGGAACCGGCAGACGCGACGGTCTCAAAAACCGTTGGAGGCAACTCCGTGTGGGTTCGAATCCCACCTTCGGCACCAAAATTTACTTTCTTTGGATGCACCTCTACGATCTGATGGAGAACGATCAATATCTATGCTTTACGAATCGTGACATCTGATGAACATTCCATAGAAAATTGCGAATAGAAGATTATGCGTAATATTTATGACGTGCTGGTGATTGGCGGAGGCATTCTCGGCCTCTCGAGTGCGCGTCATCTCTTGAAGCAGTATCCATCGCTGAAACTCGGGGTGATCGAGAAGAATGTTGATGTAGCGAGTCAGCAGACTGGCCATAATAGTGGTGTGATCCACTCGGGAATTTACTACCGCCCTGGTTCACTCAAAGCCCAGTTTTGTGTTGATGGTCGTGATTCGATTGTGAAATTCTGTGAAGAACATGACATTGCATACGACCGTTGCGGCAAACTAATCGTGGCCTCAGAGCCCCATGAGTTGTCACGATTAGACATGCTTTTCGAACGTGGCACAGCCAACGGAGTTGCGGGACTTGAACTAGTCGGACCAGAACGAATAGCCGAGATTGAGCCTCACGTTGC
Source organism: Dehalococcoidia bacterium UBA6627 (assembly GCA_002455955.1). GTDB lineage: Bacteria > Chloroflexota > Dehalococcoidia > UBA2979 > UBA2979 > UBA6627. The sequence continues at coordinate 10,492 of DKLZ01000085.1, read as the reverse complement.
TGCGATAAAAGGCCTATGGTCACCTGCGACAGGAATTGTCGATTTCGGAGCCATCACGCGGGAGTATGCTCGGCAATTGGGCGAAGACGGTGGAGTTCTGGAATTAGGAACTCGCGTGGTAAACATCCGTCAACATGCAGATACTCTAATAGTCGAGACCGATCGTGGTGAACGTCAGGCTCGACATTTGATTAACTGCGCCGGACTACATTCAGATCGTATAGCTCGTTTGATGGAGACGACTATTGATCTTCAGATAGTTCCGTTTCGGGGTGAGTACTACAAGCTTCGTAAAGAGCAAGAGTATCTAGTAAAAGGTCTTGTATATCCGGTACCGGACCCGGAACTACCGTTTCTCGGTGTACATTTCACTCGCAACATAAAAGGATATGTTGAAGCGGGCCCGAACGCGGTATTGGCGACAGCTCGTGAAGGGTATCGTAAACGGGACTTTGATCTTCGCGATCTGAGTGAGACTTTGCGTTTTCCAGGATTCTGGCGAGTTATGCGGCGCGAATGGAAGACGGGGATCAACGAAGTTAATCGTTCCTTACGAAAGTCAGTATTTACGCGCGATCTGCAGAAAATGATTCCAGAGATCTGCGCTGAAGATTTAGTTTCAGGAGGTTCGGGGGTGCGTGCCCAGGCAGTACAGCGTGACGGCACGCTTCTAGATGATTTCGCAATTGAGAGTTCTTCAAAAGCAGTCCATGTTCTTAATGCGCCTTCCCCAGGAGCAACATCATCATTGGAGATTGGCAAATACGTGGCAGGGTTGGCAGCGGAAGCGTTTTCGCTGACTTAAGCTTCGACTCGGGAGAGCGAGACATGCTAGTCGGTGGTCTCACCTTGTAAGAATCGTTCAACATCGCGTAAGACTTCGTCAGATGAAGGCAATTCATCCGATGTACCATCGGGATCGTTACCTTTCATCTGTTCCAATATCGATTCATACCCATCCTCGAGTTCAAGAACTGCACGGCGAAGATCTTCTGAACGTTCCATTTCTTCGTCAGCACGAGTATTTAGTTGCTCTGCCGCTTCCTTAAATTCGTCGATAGATGTGCTAGTGCCTGCTAATTGATCGATAGACTCTGTGATCGAAATCATCGCATGAGGATTGGGTACGACACCAAGATAGTTAGGAACAATGGCTGTCAGGCCGGCTGAAGTTCCGCCTGCATTTAGATGTAGCGCGCTCAATAATCCGCCGAAATCAACCGGACCTTCGTATGGAGTCTCATTAGGAGTCAACTCTAGCCGTGATGCGAGCTCCTCATTTGTTGAAGTCAAGCGCATTACTGTGGGTCGTGTATGAGGGACAGCAGCAGGCCAGGTTCGCAAAACGACCAAATCAGTAATCTCATTGCGATTGATAAAATCAAGCATTGCGGTCGCAAAGACCTGCCAGTTTAAGTGTGGTTCAATTCCGGCTAAGACAATTATGTCTCGTTCTTCACCCTCTATTTTTATCGACCGAAACTCGTTCTTTGGCCACTCGATTGTGCGTTGACCATCTACAGGTCGCACCGTTGGAGGCACAATGGTGAAGTCGTAGAACGCATCAGGATTCATGTCTGCGATGAGCTCGGAACCATGACTGGTTGCATAGTGAGCAAGCGTCGCAGCGGCCGTAGAGTTGAAGCCATTCCGACGCACAAAGGTAGCAACAAGCAGTGGAGACCGAAGCTCTCCACTGACATCATGAATCCTTAATATTGGACGCTCTGACAAGCGCAGACCTCCTGAATACCTCTTGCTGCCGAGTCAGCTAATGCAGTCAGCTGAACTCATTCGTAGTGTTTGCCAAAGTTCGTTAGCAGTGATTGCCAACGGTCCTTTGAAGTATGCAGACATATTGGAATATTACGCGATATGTCATTTACGAAGTTACTAGTGAGTTCCTTGGGCGGCCATTACTGTCGGCAAACCCTGCATTCCTCGCAACGTGTTAATCTCACCGCGATGGCCGTTGAAATGCCCCATCATGTGCAAAGAGATCGCTTCACCTACAGTCTCGGTACCCTTGCGTGCAGGAATTTCTCGCTCGAGGTCTTCGTCGGTTGCGTTTGCGAGAAAAGTTTCGGTCCGCTCAAAGACTGCATCTTGGTAATCGCTGAATACTTGCATATCACTAACACGGATTTGTTGAGCGTCTTCGTCCGTCATCCCGGTTCCGAATCCATCGACGGGCAATCCGGTCTTGTCTGCCCATTCTTGATTCCAAATTGGGTCTTTATCCGTAATGCGCCCTAAGATCAGGTCTTCGATTCGCGAAGTATGCCATAAGCACCAAACGATCGAATGACTTCCGCGGTCTGGCACGAAATGCAGCTCCTCATCTGTGCCGTTTCGCGCGTCGATTAATGCGTTATGAGTGAAGGCCAGACTTCGCTGAATGAACGATACAGTCGTCATATGTCACTTCTCTCGTCCATTGCCTACGTAGTAGGGTGGATCCCTTGTCGTACACTTATTCTCGATTAATTATCTCATTTCGATATTTATGCGGTCACGAAACCCCGCTTCGACAGTGCTGTAGTTATTTCGAATATTTCTAGCCCTTCATTCTGGATCTGGGTAGGCCTCGAGAAGTAGCTCATCCAGCATTGCATTGAACGCCCTCGGGTTTTCCCAGTACACCGAATGCCCAGTGTTTGGTATTCCGACGTAACGCGCATTCGGTGCAAGTGTACTGGCTCGTTCGATAAGCGCGGGTGGCATCGTCCGGTCTTCGGTACCTGCAAGGAACAGTATGGGCGTTTTTAATTCCGCTAGTTCGGAAGTAGAGACTGATCCCTCGGCAGTCGAGAAATCTGAACTGATTTCGGATGGTTTGTTCAGACTGCTGACTTGTTGGTAAAGAAAGACTCCTTCTGGGTGTGTTTCAACGTAAGAATCAGCCAACATAGTGGTTAACCGAAGTCGATCTTTCAACTTGGGATTGCCCATCGCAGCGAATCCGGCACGTAATTCAGCAAGAAGCGCTTCATCACCGACGCCGAGTACGGTATCTGCCATCAGCAGTCCACGGACACGATCCGGATAGGCAGCCGCGAACGGGAGCGCTGTAAAGCCACCCATTGATTGCGCAACCAAAACTAAGTCGTTGATTTCAGCATCGTTAAGAATTGCGTCAAGATCTCCGGCGAAACCACTCAGAGACATGCCAGTAGCATCTGTGCTAGCTCCCCAACCCCGATGATCGAATGTCAAACAGCGATAGTTTTCACGGTAGTGAGGCACTTGCTGCCACCAGCTCATGTGATTTCCAGCAGCACCGTGAGCGAACACGATCGTACGGGGACCTTGCCCGTGAACCTCGTAATATATTTTCGATCCGTCGCCGACGGTAATTGTTGGCATCGCTACCTGTTATGCACTTTCATCGGACTCGTGACTTTTTAGATTTCTCCAATACCCCAGGAGATACCGTTTCTCAACAATGTTCGAAAGCCGTCCGTTTCCCAAGAGCCGCGAAGGTGGAGTGGAACGGTATTGTCAGGCGATACGCTCTCGTGAACTGATCGTTGACTGTTCGTGGTAGGTGTATGTGCGTGGCCAAGGGTCGTGTAGGCGACAGCTCCTTGACTCAGTGAGCGTTCAAAAGCGATCGCTCGCGTTGAAGTCCCAGGTAGTACCGCAGTATCAGACTCGTAAAAGAATCCAGTTTCAGTAGGTGGCACTAATCCCCAGTCAGCTGTTAATAGGACTTCCGTCGACTCAGGTGCTTGTAATTCGACCATGTATGGCTCATCAATCGTTTCGAAGACTTCAGGCATGTCTTTAGTCAATGGATGCTGTTTGTCAGTCAGTGCCACTTGAAATTTTCGGATGGGAGGGTGGTGGATAAAAAAACCACCCAGCGTGTTGTGGTAGTCCATCTTCACCATCGTCCTTTGGTTGCTGTCTGGAATACGAGCTGCTTTACCGCCACTGCTACCATGGAGCGCTAACCAACGTCCGCCTGCTTCCACCCACTGCCTTAGCACAGTGTGTTGTTCCTCTTGAGCGACTGGTCCGGCCACGTACGTAATCAAAACTTTGCAATCTGGTAGCCATTTTTCGATGTCGTCGTAGTCGTTTGTAACTGTAGTGTGCACGTGCTCGCGCTTTTGGAGTTGTTCGAGGATTTGGAGGCGTGCGTAGTCGTGGTCGTGACCAGCCATCTGACCGGCAGGAAACCCGCCTGCTATGAGGTGCGCTCGTACTCGCTCATTCATGATTGTTCCGTGACCTCTCTGTCGTATTGTAATGCTTCAGCAGGTTCGTTGATTTGCACCGCTGGCATCGTTACCACGGAGTATCCTACGCGGTCACGTGACTCATAGCACGCGAAATACGTATCGGTGAGGCTCTCGAACAAAATTGAGGGGAATGGAGTCGGGTTTAATCGAGTGATTTTAAACCTTAAGGAATGTCGTTAGTGCTTTGAGGAATCCGGCTGTGTTTTGTGAATGCACGTTGTGGCCACAGTCTGGAACTGTAGTCAGCTGTCCAGCGGGTAAGGCTTCTTGAAATGCGGTAGCCGCTTCCACGGTTAAAACACGGCTTTCACCACCTCGGACAATCAATGCCGGGCAATCAATAGAGCGGATATCTTCAATCGTGGGCCTAGTTCCAAGTTCGTTACCGGGCCGAGTCGGCTGTGCAGCACGGCGTAAACCGTTTTTGCTTACATACTTACCATCACTCCTCTGCATGAGGTTATAGATTAATGTGCGACGTATGTGCTCTCGAGATCTAAAAGGGTCGTAGTCTACAACGCGATCAATGTAGGCATCGATCGACTCAAATTCACGTGCACTAGCGATAAACTCACGGATTTGTTTCTGACCCTCGTTCGGGCCAGATGATCCTGGCAGCTCCGGTGCGATATCAACGAAGACTGCTCGGCTCGCCAGGTTCGGATAGGCGATGAGCAGTGTCATCGCAACAATACCGCCCATCGAATGCCCGATAACGATGGCATTTTCTACATCAAGTGCTTTGAGCACCGCATGAGCATCAAGAGCCATAGACTCTCTGTTTGTTTCACCATCACGGGGCCATTCGGTGTCACCATGAGCACGCTGGTCGATAGCTACGATATGAAATGTTTGTGCCAGCGAAAGGCTTACAAGGTCCCAGCTATGGGAACTCTGGTTGGCTCCGTGAAGTAAGAGAATAGTTGGAGCACTGGGTTCGCCCCATTCCAATAAATGAATTCTGATCCCATTAACGACGACGTTTCTGGATACATATCTTGGCTTAGATTCATTGATATCTGTCAATCCAAGATCGGATGCACTGGTTAACAAACTCTTGAACTCGTCGGAGTCGGTCATGTCAGTTGGTTTAGTGCTCGATGCGAATCGATTCAAGTACATCTATATCTCCGCAGGAAAAGTCGGTCCCGTCTGCTCGATTAGTCCAAGGGACGCGTTTTGTTATAAGGCTGACTTTAAGGACATTCCGTAGTTAGTAATTATTCAAGATCAATCATGTGTTACCACTGAACGAACATTGGCATCACGACGTGTACAAAACTGTCGTCTCCCACTGGGCGGAGCACTCCAGGGCTTGAAGGTGATGAAGTCTCGATGATTGCTCGATCAGAATCGATTATCTGGAGCACATCCATCAAGTACCGCCCATTGAAAGCTATCTTCGCTTCGTCGCCATCGATCACTGCATCAATTTCGCCTTCATTATCACCGACTTCTTCAGCACGGGCGTTAATTTGCAGACGGCCTGGGCCCGTTGAACTGGGTGTTCCAATCAAACGGACAATTCCTGAACCGTCCCGTGCAAAAATTGATGCGATTCGGGTTTCGCGAGCCAATTCCTGAACTGCAACTTCGGTTCTAGTAGTTGTTTCCTTGGGAATCAATTGGTCATAGTTCGGGAAAGTGCCCTGAAGGAGTTGAGCGACAAGTTTGGCGTGGCCCAGATCGAACTCCACCTGTGTTCCTGCCGCATTGAACGTCAATGTAACGGCTCCCTCGACTTCCTGTAGTAATCGGCCAAGTTCCCCAAGAGAACGAGCGGGTACAATCACGGATCGTTCTTCCCCATCTTGATCGAGAGTCAGGTTGTGTACAGAGAGGCGAAATCCATCAGCGGCAGCTAATCGAATTTCTCGATCGGCAATAGCAAAATGCACGCCGGTGAGTACAGGCCGTGAATCTTCTGTGGCGGCCGCGAACACCGTTTGTGTTATAGCCTTTCGGAGTCGATGTGCTTCTATCTCGATACGTCCAGCTTCGTCGACTGGCGGAATTGGAGGAAAGTCATCGGGATCGAGTCCTCCGATTGACGCCGTGTTTCGAGCACAACTTAAGCTCACTTGTCGCGATCGTTCCGCTAACGTAAGTTTGATGGACTCATGAGGTAGCGTGGCAACAAAGTCCGCCAGTAGGCGTGATGGCATCGTGATGGCACCAGGCTCCGTAACATCCGCACTAATCCGGTAAGTGATAGCGATGGTTTCCGCATCAGTAGCGGAAAGTAAAACAGAACCTTCGGAAGCTTCAAATAAGATGTGCTGTGTAATTGGGAGCGTGCTCCGCGCAGGGATTGCACGTGCGACTGCTGAGAGCCCTCGATGTAAGTCTTCCTGTTTGCATGAAACGCGCATGAGGCATCATCTATGGTGATCGATCTGGCTGTTAGCAAATGAGAAAAGATCGAAAAAACTGCTTATTCAGATTCTCATTACCGAAATTAGTATAGTGTGCCGTGGCTTTCGTATCAATCTACTGGTTGATGTGTAAGCAAATTTCAGAATTATCCATCAACACCGGAAAAACTCAGCAAGTCAGCTACTTCTGATAAAGAGTGGACCGTTAAATCAGGATTTGGCAAGCGCGTCATCATATCTTCAGTAGAGAGTGCAAGGCGCTCCTGGTTGTTTTTCAGTGAAATTGACGACTTTCGGATATTGTCGGTATCGCTATCCGTTCGTCTACGGCTTACCCATACAGTTCGGAGCCCAGCATTATGTGCCCCCCCAATGTCGGCAATCGGTGAATCACCAACGTAGAGTGTTTGATGAGGAGGCGTGGAGATCGTTGCGCATGCAGTGATGAAGACTGACCGATGTGGTTTGTAAGCTCGCAAAGATTCGGAGCTTAGAACAACAGAGAACTCAAGTTCCGCTGCGCATAATGCCGTCTGCAGAAAATCATCGTCTGCATTCGAGAGTAATCCAACGACGTATCCCTCTCTCCGGAGCGTACGGATACTTTTCTGTGCGTCATCAAAAGGCTTGGCATAGGAGAGTTCCTCACGTAAGAAGTTTGCAGCCTGTGAGGGGGAGCCTTCAACCTGATGCTCCTTGAAAGCTGAGGAGAATTGCCGACGCCAGATCTCCCATTGAGAATGCCATCTTGGTAACTGTCCGTTTAACGGTTCATCGGGGTATGGGTGAATTCGACTGGGACCGCCTTCGCCCCATACGCCTGAGGGTGAGTAAGCATCGAGCCAACTCCGGTGAAATCCTTCGAAGTCCACATCAATGCCCTGATTTGAAATGATCGTTGCGATCGCCGCTCTGAAATGAGGGGCGCCATAATCAAGCACCGTTCCATAAGCGTCAAAGAGCACGGCGCAAATTGATGACGGATCGAATGGAGGGCGGTTATCGATTATTGCCTGTTGGTCGTTCATTTGGCAGACCTTACCGAGAATAAAGATGAGGCTCAGTTTTGGTCATACGCTGTGGAGACTCCAACCAACACTCGATCAGCGAGCCCAGCGATTTCTTCCCGAGCACGTGAGGCATCTTTTTCGGATAATTGATGTCGAGCCGAAAGTTGTTTTGCTGTTTCATCGAGAGAACGACGGAAAAATACAACTGCTTGCATGGCCTGAGCGAGTCCTACACCGCGGCCAAACAGTTCTTGCCCGTAAGTGATTCCGATTTCGTCCACTTCAGTGTCGAGCTGATCACGATCGCCACGCCCTGACAGATAGTTATCGACGATCTCAACTAACCGTCTCCCAAGTGGTCGGAGAGCTGCTCGTTCATCAGCGTCTAAGTCCTTATACCAGGGCGTATCCGAGGATTTTCCTGTGAGTTCGCGACGAATGCGAGAAACTGCAGCATTTCCGATTTCATTGAAAATTACGGATCCATTTGTGATGGCTACAAGGTCATTCTCTGCAAAACGTCGATGCCCACCAGGTGTTCGGAAGCAGCGGATCTTTTCTTCATCAGCCCAGCGTCGGACAGTTGATTCATTTACCCCCAGTATCGTGCATGCTCGCGCGAGACTTACCCACCGAGTTTCCTCTGTTGTACGGAAGTTCTTTGGATCAGGGATAACAAGCCTCATCCTTCTGAGAAGAGCATTAACGGTATTTACCGAAAGCTATACGAACGATGTGACTATATCTCGAATCTATTAGGTAGGTTCAACTCCACGTTTTACAACATGTTGTCCGAATCTACTACGGAGCGTATCGATCACATCATCGAGTAGCTCTTCCTTGAATAGACAATCTGTAGAAGGGAGCTGATTCCGGTGGAGGTCATCTAACGTTAATTGAAGTTCATTTGATACCAGATTGCCTGCCGTGATTCCTATAAGTCTTACTGGTCGTATCAAGTCCGCACGGTTGATTCCTTCAGCTGTTGCAACGCCTCTTTGGGAGTGCAGAACACTGTCAAGTATCGAACCTCCAATATGAAGAAGTGCTTTTGTCGAACAGATCGGGCGAGTGACCGTCCGACTGCGCGTAATAGTTTCGAAATTTTTCCATCGCAGTTTGAGAGTGATCGTACGTGCCCGTTGTTGATGAGTGCGAAGGTGGGTACCGATAGTTATCGTCTGGCGTGCTAGTTCATTTCGAAGGTGTTGATATGCGATCACATCCGTGTCAAAGGTGCGCTCGCGCGAAATTGATTTTCTGCTGTGGTGGCTAGAGCCAATCAGTACTGCGTCGAGCCCATTAGCACGGGTATGCAGCGCCTCACCGATGCGTCCAAAAGAGTTCACAAGCCAACGTCGATCGATATTCGCTAGGTCTCCTATAGTCTTAACGCCAGCTACCCGGAGTGATTCAGCAAGCTTCGGTCCAACCATAGGTAAGTCACGGATAGGTACTGGAGCGAGAAATTCTGCATCTTTACCTAGAGGGACCTCGATCAGACCGTCTGGTTTGGCACGGTCGGATCCAACTTTTGCTGTTGTGCGTGATCCGGCGATGCACACTGAGACTGCGATACCTAAGTCTTGTCGTACTTCTGTACGGATTGCTTCGGCGATTTCAGCCGATTTTGATGGTTTCTTTTGGAGGGCGCCATCACTATTTGGACTTGTGCTTGTTAGATCCACATAAGCTTCGTCGAGACCTACAGAATCTACGTATGGTGAATAGGCTCGCAGGACGTCGTGGAAATGCATCGAGATTCGTGAATATTCAGCTTTATCTGGCGCTACTATTACTGCATCTGGACAGAGCCGTAAGGCGTGACTCATCGGCTGAGCCGAATGACATCCAAACCTTCTCGCTTCATATGAAGCAGCCGCGACTACTCCCCGATCGCCATTCCCACCTACTAAGACGGGTTTCCCAACGAGTGCAGGGTTGCGAGCACGTTCGACGGACACAAAAAATGTATCTAGATCAAAATGAGCAATACGTCGCGGAGGGATAATCGGTTGCGGCTTAGTACCACTTGACTTCGCCATGGTCTGATAGGTTAGAACCCGCGTTCTATCTTGATCAACACCGTAAAACGACCTCCTGGATATCTATGCGTCTGAGTCACCGTTGTTGTTTATTCGTCTAGGATCTAAACGCGTCAATTCTTCTTCAGTGAGATCGGCTAAAGCTTGTTCCGCAGTCTGCCCTTTTCGCATTCGACGACTTATTGCAACACCGGCAAGGACTATCAGAGAGGAAGAGATCGCTGCACCACCAGCTATTACTTTGTGCCGGCGAACTAAATCCGGGAATCGTTCGAGAAGATCGTAGGCCAACTTGATCGGGTCTCTCGACACTTCGTCGATATGTTCCCCGGCCTTCGATTCGCTATCTCGATCTTTGTTTGGCATCGATAGGTCCTTACACCTGAAATGAGCGACCGGATAAACCTGAGTGAAGTTCGCGGAAGATATTTGCCATGTTTATCGCTGCAAGCATCGCATCGCTACCCATATTGGTCTTTTTACCACCGGATCGTGCTTCAGCTTGCTCACGATTATCGGCGGTGATTACGCCAAGAGTAACTGGTACACGATGCTCTCTTGCAACTTCTGCTATACCACGAGTCGTTTCCGCTGATACATAGTCGAAATGTGATGTTTCTCCACGAATAACACATCCTGCACAAACGATTGCATCGTAACGTCCTGAGTAAGCTAGTTCATTTGCAACCATTGGGAGTTCAAACGCGCCGGGAACCATGATGACTGTTATACGACACTCGGGAACACCATTAGCAGCCGCGGTATCGAGCGCACCCTGAAGCAGTCGTTCACCTATATCCTCGTTAAATCGTGAT
>DKLZ01000049.1:33388-33716 GCA_002455955.1 Dehalococcoidia bacterium UBA6627 | reverse complement strand
TCATAGGTTATGACCCCGTGATCTACACCAACCCTGACCACATGACCGGCAGTAATCACATACCCATCAGACGAGATAAACGTGCCGGTACCTTGCGGTGAATCTCCTACAACAATCTCGACGACTGCCCACCGAGCACGATCGATCAGAGAACGGATCACCGAACTCTGTGCGCTGTTCACTTGTCGTGGTGACTGAGCATCGAAGAAAGTCAACAACTCAGCGGACCTCTGATCGATCTGTTCGGTCGTCCGTTCGGGCAACGTGGTAATTGCCTTAGTTGGGGTCGGGGCGACAGTCGGGATCGGGACGACAGTCGTGGTCGGGA
>DKLZ01000049.1:0-33074 GCA_002455955.1 Dehalococcoidia bacterium UBA6627 | reverse complement strand
TGGTCGGGACGACAGTCGTGGTCGGGACGACAGTCGTGGTCGAAACAACAGTCGAGGTCGAGACAACAGTTGGAGTAGCTTGCGACTCGAGTACTTCATCTTCTACACGCGATGCGGTTCGCTCTTGAGAATCCGAGCCTCCCCCACAAGCGACAGCACACAAAACCACAAATCCAAAAACCGAAAACATTTTCATATGTAAATAATCTTTGTACTTCAAGAAATTAAATTCAAACGAAACTTCTACAGAGCTTGTCCAGTACTAAAGAGCAAACCACGGGCAAGCACCTCACCTGCGAGCAACAGACCCAAGGCAATATAAAGCAGACCCGTTGCTGACATCATTCCTCGGATTCGTGCAGTCCGCCAGGCAAGAAATGCGAGCACGGCTGGAAAAGTCAATCCAGCTGACAAGCGCAGCCAAAACGCAGGGTTACTTCCAAGTTCAACGCCGATCGCACCCTCTGAAAGAGGGACCTCTCGAGCAGGAATAACCAGCGCGAGGAAGATAAATAACGCCTGAATGATCACGGCTCCACACACCAAGAGCGCCATCTCCTCCATAGGCTCCTTGGGAAGACGGCCTGACGTGAGATACCAGTGCCCCCACATCATCGCCATTAGCGCACTACCAAGGAGCAACGCCGCGGCCATAACACTCCCCACAAGACCCCAGGTCGACCAAGCAGGCGGTGCAACCAAAAGAGCTATAGCGAAGAGCGCTATAAGTCCCACAACGCTGCCCACAATCCCCAATCGAATGCCGGCCTGACGCCTTTCACGAAAGACGACAATCAGATGAGCAACAATCACCAAGACAAATAAAGCTAAACCAACAAGCGCTGGATTAAACCACGTGCGATTCAGGGTATATCCGTCAATGTCATCAACAGGATCAAGAACAGCAAAGGTCCACGCAGCAAGAAGCGCTAGTGGCAGGATCGTTATCGCTCCCGCCTTTACATATCCACGCGTGACCTGGCCGCGAGCGTCAACGATTGTGAGTACCACAAGTCCACCGACCGCAAGCTCGGTGAGCAGCAATAAGACTGTGTAGGGAAGCGCCGAAGGATTCACTTCAACAGATCCTTGGAATTGTTGACCTTAAATTCTAGTGGTTGCTGACGCACTAGCTCTCCCACGCTCGCCCAATCTAACCGTTGCTCAGCCCAACTCCGCAATCCTTGCGTTCGTGGACTCGGATGAACTAACGGGATGAGGGTACGCCCAGCCCACGGCCTTGGCCGACCCGCTTCTATTGAAACTCGATCGATATCATGCCGTTCGATTTGGTTCAGCGCTCGTAAGGCAATTGCTCCTAGAGCAACGACAATCGGAGCCTGTACCAAATCGAGTGTTCGTCTAAAAAAAGAATCACAAGCAGCCAGTTCACGGGCACGAGGCGTGCGGTTTCGAACATGATCACCGAAACACCGTAGTGGATTACACAGCACCGCATTGGTGACGAACACTTCCGAACGATCGATTCCAGCGAACTCTAGTAATGCATCAAGTCGGTAACTCGATCGGTCGCCTCGAAAAGGGATACCCGTCTTCGCAGATCCAAGTCGACCAGGAGCTTCTCCAACAATCAGCAAATGTGCGTCAAGTGGTCCACAAACACTACCCAGTACATGAACATATGCCATCTCCTCGCAGGAGTAGCATTCGGAGACTTCCTCAACAAGAGACGAAAATAACTTGTGCGTGGTGGAGATAATGCGCTCCCCCATCTAACTCACATACATGCAGGTACCACTGCCTAGCTAATCACACGCAATTGGCTAGGCAGTCTCTAATGATCGTTGCTCAAACGCTGATACAGTTCGTCAATATCAACGACCGGTATCACGTTCACTGTTGAATAGCTACCAAATCCTTCCTGCACAAAGAATTCGTTGACCAAGTGCGCATTCGGTGCATCTACCACTGCATACAGAGTGTGCCCAGGCATACTGGCCCAAGAACCAACCAGCTTGATGTCGTTCGGTGTCGTTTTGCTTGCAAGAGCTGCGATTCCTGGCAGAGCGATCTCCTTCGCACTATCGCTCGCAGCAGGACAGATATCGGGACTGTGGATGGCAGTCACTAAGTGAAGCATAATTCCTCGCAGGAGTTGTTGATTTCCTAGTCTTAGCCATTATGCACGTCTACTAAACACCAATCTTTGCAAATAAAATTTTTGTTTCTGTTTTTTCTTCTGTGTGCTGCCGCTTTCGTGGGGGACGCGTGTTCTCACGAGCGATCATCCGTGCGCGATAATTAACGAGATTAGACAGAAGTCGAGAGCGCTTGCTCGATAGCGGGCAATAACTCATCAGGATGTTTGAGAACACGACTATACTCACCAGAGATGCAACAAATCGCACCAGCAACTTGACTTGGAATCCCAAGTTGAGCGACTAAATCATCGTCAATATCTGGATTGAGACGCTGGATGGTAGATGCTGCGAGCGGAAGCATTAGTGCTTCCTTATGGAGTGGATCCGCGATGCTGTCGACCTCGCCTGGCGGTGCTACAGCGATGATCTTCACCTCAACTTCAATCGATAAGAGTCGGTCAGAGACGCGGGCTAGTGCACAAGCATTTTCTTGATCCATCGCATCAAAATCGCCAATCACTGCCTCTAGTATTGAGTAAGCTGTCTCCACATAACGATTATCATGCGTTAGATGCCCTAACCGGATAAGTAATTCGGAAGCCTCGGCATTTTCGATCAAAGAAAACCTTGACTCTTCGAGTAGCCCCTCCATTGCATTAGTTTTATCTATATCCGCTAGAGTGCCGTTAGACCGACGAAATTTCTTCTCAAGCAAACGTGCAACAGCTTGTGCGTGATGGAGATAACTCGCTCGCCCAGTTAACTCATATCCATCAAGCAGAGCCTGTGCAGCGATGACCTGATCTCCAAGCTGACCAAGTGTCTGCGGTATGCCATCCCAAATGCGATAAAAACCAGCCTCCGCAGCCCATGAGTAGCGGAGCAAAAAATCTACTGCTGTTTGCCCACGACTCCGCCAGTCAACTCGATCGAAAACAACTCCACAAGCAATCAGGCCACGAGCGAGCATCGCATTCGAATGAGTCATGATGCGTGAATCACTCGCACAATAAGAGAAGCCGCCGGTCGAAATAAGTAGCTCATTTTCCACGAAATCGATCGTTTGAGATGCGACTTCTCGTGCCCACTGATACTCATCGATATCTGCGGCTGCTAAACCGGCCAATAGAATCAACCAGCGACCCTGATCTTCAGCTAACAGAGGCGCACTAGCTAGTTCGATATCAGAGCAATGGCGAAAAGCTCCAGACACGTTGTCAAATCCAGCTCCATTGACACGTCGCTGAAGCGCGAGAAATGCATTGCGCCGGGCACTATAATCTGAACGCCGACGGTGGGCGTAGAGCCAGAGGCGTACTTGTTCGAAATTAGCAATACTATTCTGTGGCTCTTCCCGGCCTAGTGCGATCTCGAGCAATGCTGGTGTGAGATCTCCACGGTGAGGTTGAAGACTAGCGTTGCGGACAACTTGCTCGGCTTCTAATTCAGCTAGTACCTCATCGCGCTCCGCTCCCCAACGCGATATCCATAAATCGAGAGCTACAAGAAGCTTTTCGGGGGATGGTTCAAGAATTTTAGCCAGAAGAGAACCGTCTGGCGTTAGCAAAGCAACAGTGACCTGCTCATTCTCTGCATAACGTAATGCAACGTCAGGACGATCTTCTAAAGCAACTTGTATAGGCGTTACATCATCGTTCAAGTAACGGACAACGCGCGCATCAGTAAAAGTAGTTTCGAGGAGTTCGGTGAACCTTACATTCCAACTAGGTGAAATCACTAGCACCCGGAGTTGGTCAGCAATCGTAGGATCCCTAAACAAGCCCTTATCCCATTCTCGCCATGGGATGCTCATCGCTGATCGTGAAGTGAAGTTTCAGTAGAAATTGAATCTGTCATCGTGAATCCACTTTATTGCGATCGAATCTAGTACAAACCGAATTACATAACCATCGCTTGCCAGCGTGGCACATCGTCACTCATTCACAGTTATGTCAACAAACGTTGGGACGGAAATGTCCACAAAAGTTACCGCTCTATATCCCCTAATGCCTCCGATGACGGCGCAACAAACTCCGTATCAGAGAATCACGCCTCATGCTCTGTCCTATAGACGCCCTCGGAGGAGCCGCTCAATCTCTTGATAATCGCTACCTGATATCTTATGTAGGTTACCTCGGAACGCCATACCTAACTTCTTCGGTCCTAATTTGCGGGTTTTTTCAAGAAGATCCGTGATCTCTCGAACATCCACGTAATTCCCTTGGTCAGGAATCACAATTGGTGTTGTACTGATCCGAAATGGGTAGTCTTCGCCTGGCTTTCCGTCAGAACGTAGGCCGATATCCGAAACGTCTTCAAACATTTCACCAGTAACTTCGACGATACCTCCGAATAGCACTTCCTTAGTCAAGTAGTAGACGATCCGATCACCCGGTTCCATCTCACTAGATTGCTTGCGCCTAGTTGCTTTGAATGCCGAGAGGTCAAACTTTCGAGCACGAAGAACTTCGAAATTCTCCGGCGAACCAACAGTGATCCAGGCCTGCATCTTTTGATCTCCTTATACGCAATAAGCTAATCGCGCGGGCTGCAGAGCACAGAAACGACTTATAGAAAGCAATAGAGATAGCATCAGTCGTAACGAGAACTCCGACAAGGCAGAAACATTTTTCCTGTTCTGCCCGAGTGCATTCGGTGATTTACCAGAAAACTATCAACAAGGTCGAGGGGTACCCTCATGGCCTGATGCCTGGAACGACGATCCGCAAGCACAGGACGACACCGCATTCGGATTGTAAATCGTAAAACCTGACTTCATCAGATCTTCGACAAAGTCAATTTCAGCGCCAGCAATCATTGGAACTGAATCGGCATCTACGACGATGCGCGCTCCACCCTCCGCCTCAATGATCGTGTCGCCTGAATCAGCTTCCTCGGCGATCGCCATCCCATACTGGAAACCAGAGCAACCACCACCTACAACAAAGACACGAAGCATCCCTTCGGAATAACCTTTGTCTTCCAAAAGTGACTTTGCCTTTTCTGCAGCGCGTTCAGTGATCGTCACAAGCGGACCAGTGAATTCTGGAGCTGGTTCGTTTGCATCTGCCACCAAAGTAGTACCCATTCCGGGCAATAACTCACCTGTCATGGTTTCCTCCAGTGAAGCTCGTGCTTTCGATTCAAATAGATTGTACAGACTAATGATATTCAGCCGGTGCTACCGCGTCTATTCTCTCGCTGGTCAAATCACCTACTTCGAACCCGCATAGAAAATCGTGTGGAACCTCTTCCACAGGAAGAGCCTTCACAGGAACACCTAGCAACCGCTCAAGAAGTTTACGGTCGTGGGTAACACCATTAGTTCCAATGGAACCATAACCAATCCGTGCGCAAAGACCGCGACCTAACAGACGAAGAACTCCATCCGTATGTTCCAACTCGAAATCGAGCCCCTCGTCCTCGAGCAAGGTCAGCATCAAGGCAACGCGATCCTCAATCCGATCGCCAATAATACGAGAGCCATATTCGTCAAACAGTCGTTCACACATCTTGCTAAATACAAGTTCCGCTAGTTGGTTACCGTCGCGCTCAGCTGTGTCACCGGGAGTAAGTGTCATAATTTCTTCGAGGAGCCGTTGCGTGATGCGAACATAGTGATGAGGGAAAAGCTCCCCACCTTTTTCAGTAAGTGAGAAAATCTGACGGGGCCGGCCAGCTCCACCTCGAACTTGAGACACGGCAACGAAGTCATCACGAAGCAACACATCGAGATGACGGCGAACAGTCGCACCCGCCAACCTTAACTCGTCGGACAAATCATCAACTGAAGCAGCTGCAGACCGCCTCAAGATATTGAGAATCTGTCCGCGTGTGCCCTTAACACGACCATTAACATTTCGTGACATCACCTATGAGACTAGAACAGCTTTTGCAGCGTTTCCAGCATTAAGGGCTACACATTAAATACGATGTGCTAAATCGGCATCTTGAATATCAGTCAGAGTTCTTCTTCTTTCGCAGCGCAGCCAGGGTACTCTTTAGTAATGGAAACCGAACACAAAAATAACAAGCGTGTGTACCTCGATCACGCTGCAACTACACCGCCTGATCCGCGCGTGGTAGAAGCTATGCTTCCGTATCTAAACACGCACTGGGCGAATCCCTCATCAATATACGTCGAGGCTCAGACCACACGACGCGCTATCGACCAAGCTCGTCAGTCCATTGCTAACCTCATCGGCGCTAACACTAGTGAGGTTGTCTTCACCGCCGGAGGTTCGGAATCGGACTCGCTCGCGCTGCGTGGAGTGCTCGCGGCGAGTAAGCGCCGAGGCAACCACTTGATTACATCGGCCGCAGAGCATCACGCTGTCCTTGATACTGCCGAACAACTGGAAATCGATGGTGACGCCGACGTAACGATCATCACGATAAACAGTCAGGGGCAAGTCGATCCGAACGAAGTTGCAGCGTCTGTTCGCGAAGACACTGTGCTCATTTCAGTAATGCACGCAAATAATGAAGTCGGCGCTATTAATAATATAGATGCTATCGCACACGCTGCTCGCGAAAAAAATCCGCATGTGCTTATTCATACTGACGCTGTGCAATCGGTCGCTCATCTTGGCGTGAATGTAGACGAGCTCGGCATCGATTTGATGACCTTCACAAGTCATAAGGTTTACGGCCCACGTGGTGCTGGAGCACTCTACGTCCGATCAGGAACACCACTTGCACCACAGGCACTAGGAGGTGGACAAGAAGAACGGCGTCGTGCCGGTACCGAAGACACCGCAGCAATCGTAGGATTTGCAGTAGCACTCAATATCGCGTCGCACGAGCGTGAAACAAACCTTGCCCACGAACGCACCCTCCAGAGACGTTTAATCGAGGAACTACCGAAACGTATCTCGCTGTCTGGAATAACTGGACCTACTTCTCTTGACGATCGACTGCCGGGAAATGTCTCTGCAGTAATAGGGTTCGTAGAAGGTGAGTCAATACTACTTGCACTCGACCTCGCTGGCTTCGCAGCATCTTCTGGATCGGCTTGCACTACGGGATCCGTAGAACCCAGCCATGTCCTAACAGCGATGGGAGTACCGGAGGACCTCGCTCGAGGATCACTCCGATTCAGCTTTGGGCACAGCAATACTGATGAAGACGTCAATAGGCTTCTGAATGAGCTGCCATCGATTGTCGAACGCCTTCGCGAACTATCGCCCATAGCAACCACAGAAGCTCCTGCACATTGGCAACCATGGCTTCAGTCATAGCTGACTTTAGTAATCACTGAGTATTCCCGTTTGCCTAGACAATCCCTTGCTCGCTACGATTCGAGCGATCGCTTTATTTGAGTCGGGAGAATGCGTGACCACCCAACAACCTGAGATCACGATCCCACACCCTTTACTCGGTGGACGGGACGAACCCAGTGTCGACCTTGAAGAGGAGATTCGAAAGAACGTCCTCGTTACTTCGGTTGACGGGATTCTGAACTGGGCACGCTCTTCCTCGCTATGGCCAGCGATGTTCGGCCTTGCGTGCTGCGCGATCGAAATGATAGCGAGTGCGACATCGCGATACGACATCGCCCGCTTTGGCTCAGAAGTCTTCCGCGCGTCACCACGTCAAGCTGACTTAATGATTGTTGCCGGAACAGTTACATGGAAAATGGCTCCGGTATTGCGTCGCATTTATCTACAAATGGCCGAACCACGCTGGGTGATTTCGATGGGTGGTTGCGCAATAATGGGCGGGCCATTCGCCTATGCCTATTCTGTCCTACCTGGAGTCAACCTCGTCGTACCTGTAGATGTCTACGTTCCTGGATGTCCACCAAGACCTGAGTCACTTCTCCAGGGATTGATGATGTTGCAAGATGAGATCCGTGACTTCGACGTGACTAAGCAACGTCGACGTCCAGAACCCAGCGGAGATTTCTCTAGTTACCTTCCCGATAACGATCCAATCCGCCGGGAGATTGAGTCGCTGTTTCCACCATACCCAGGGCTTGATGATGCTAACCGAACCTCCGGTGGTGTCCCGTTGCACGCTTTTGATTCGAGACAGTAAGGCTAGTTCTCAATCACAGTCAGCGAACTTCACCAGTCTCATATCCGAAATCAAGCATCCGGTGGCATTCCGATAGAAATAGACCCCTAACAAAAAATTTTTGAAGTAGAACCGATAGCAGCTAGCATTCTGGTGTTAGCATTTGGCTCGTCTCACGTCTTCGGACGTAGATGCCACTCAGCGCCACAGAAACTAGGAGTACTAATTGAATATTCGAGACCGATTTGCCACCCTGCTGCGGCCAAACCAGATTGCGCAGGCACATTGTGACATCCCTTGTGGGATCTACCACCCACATATCGCTCAGCAGGGTGCCGAAAGCGTCGAGCGCATGATGGTGCTAATCGGAGAGCTAGGAAACCCAACTGACGCCGCAGGAATAAATTCGCTCGCCCGCTACACTGCTGAAAAAGAAAAAGCAGCCGAGCTCGTGAAGCACGAAGTGAGAATCCTATGGGGTGACTACTTCAAGCCACCACACCTTGATACTTTTCCAGATCTGCACGAAAAGGCCTGGAACATCATGAAGCTAGGCGCCGCATGCAAAATGGGTGTCAGCCTAGACGATGCTAAGGCGCTACGTGCTGCCGTCGATGACTTTGCTGACATGTACTGGAAGAGCAAGGAATAATCTCCCAGCTTCAAAATCAGAAAAACCGCGTAAGGCGGCTGTTTACGGTCCTAAAGCCGTTCGCAGCCGTCTTACAAATCCGACTCACTCGAATTTCTACTCGCTTCCGTTTGCCGGACCGCTACTTCCGTGTCGAGGTCGCTGGTAGCAGCATGCGGCCGACACTACGACCAGGTGACTTTCTGGTGCTACGACGATGCACCCCGGAAAACCAAAACATCCTAAGACCAGGGAACATTGTCGCGTTCCGCGACGCTACTAAGCGTCTTATCCTGAAACGGTTGATTGGGCTCCCTGGGGAATCTTTGCAAATTGGCAGTTCAGTATTAATCAATCGTCGCCGGGTAATCGAACTCTACACCGAAGGACAAACACCGAAGAGACAATTCAGAGGAGTCAACCAGCTTCTGGAAAATGAATATTTCCTAATTGGAGATAATAGAGAGGCAAGCACTGATAGCAGAGACTTCGGTGCTGTCCGATCTGATCGCTTCGAGGGAATAGCGATATTTAGGTATTGGCCGATCAGTCGCTTCGGTCGAATTATTACAACAGAGCGAAAATTCGGTGACGAGCAAGGGCAGATCAACTTGCCACAAAGCCGAATCGGACCCCCGCGTTCCGTCTAAAACTAGAGCATCCACTGCTACTAGACCGGAGAATCCGCTCCAAAAACGTTAATTTGTTAGAGAATAATTAACTTCAAATATCGCAAGGCCGCTTGCATCTCCGCTATCCATTCGGTAGAACCAATTAGCAGTCCCACACCGAGAGTGCTAAATCGCACACGTGACTGCCGTAATATGGTGGCAAATCGAAGTAATAGGGGAACGATGGCGAAGCAACTACTTTTTGACGAAGACGCGCGCCAGGCACTCCGCGATGGTATCGATGCCCTCGCGGACGCGGTCAAAATGACGCTCGGCCCTCGTGGCCGAAACGTTGTCTTGGACAAGAAGTTTGGCGCACCAACAATCACGAATGACGGAGTTACGATCGCTAAGGACATCGAACTTAGCGATACTTTCGAAAACATTGGCGCTCAGCTCGCCAAAGAGATCGCCTCCAAAACAAATGACATAGCTGGAGATGGAACAACGACCGCGACGGTCTTGGGACAAGCTATCGTCCACGAAGGAATGAAGAATGTAGCTGCTGGAGCCGACCCGATGGCGCTCAAGCGCGGCATTGAGGCCGCTCAACGAGCAATCAGCGCTCAAATCACGAAGAGCTCCACTAAGGTTACAACCAAGGAGCAGATGGCACAGGTCGCTTCAATTTCTGCAGCCTCGGGTGATATCGGCGAGCTTATCGGTTCCGTGATGGAGGCGGCCGGCAAAGATGGCGTGATCACCATCGAGGAATCGAAGGGAATTGAAACCGAGATCGAATACGTCGAAGGTATGGCGTTTGACCGTGGATACATTTCTCCATACTTCGTCACAAACCCTGAGCGAATGGAAGCAGTCCTTGAGGACGCGTATATATTCGTAACTGACCAGAAACTATCAGCGGTAAATGACATCCTTCCATGGCTAGAAAAGCAACTACAGGTTTCCAAGAACCTCGTAGTAATCGCGGAAGACGTGGACGGCGAGGCGCTAGCGACCCTCGCGGTCAACAAGCTCCGTGGAACAGTCAATGTCGTCGCAGTGAAAGCGCCTGGCTTCGGTGATCGCCGAAAGGAAAACTTAGGCGATATCGCTGCTCTCACCGGTGCCGAGCTGATCAGCTTAGAGCTGAATCGGGGGCTCGACACTGCAACTCCTCAAGATTTGGGACAGGCACGCCGGGTCGTTATTACCAAAGATGAGACAACCATCATCGAGGGAAAAGGCACGAAGAAGGCAATTGCCGATCGCACTCGGATGATCCGAGCCCAACTCGAAAACGCTACCTCCGACTGGGATCGCGAGAAGCTGGAAGAGCGTCTTGGGAAAATTGCAGGATCAGTGGCCGTCATCAAGGTCGGCGCCCCTACCGAAGTTGAACTTACCGAAAAGAAGCATCGAGTCGAAGACGCTCTGTCGGCGACACGAGCTGCTGTTGAAGAAGGCATGGTCCCAGGTGGCGGCGTCGCGTTCCTGAACGCAGTGCCCTCCCTCGACAAAGTAGAACTCGATGGGGACGAAGCAACCGGAGTCCGTATCCTCCGCCGTGCGCTCGAAGAGCCACTTCGTCGAATCACAGCGAATGCCGGACAAGATGGATCGGTCATCGTTGAGAAGGTCCGCGGCCTAAAGAAAGGTGAGGGCTACGACGCAGCTAAAGACGACTACGGCAACATGGTGAAGCTAGGAATCATTGACCCAGCCAAGGTGACTAAGGCAGCACTAGAGAATGCTGTATCGATTGCCGGGATGGTACTCACCACCAACTGTCTCGTAAGCGACAAGCAAGAGGAGAATGCTCCGGCTGGCGGTGCTGGCGGAATGGATATGTACTAAGCACAAATACTCTTCGAGTTTTTTGGAAAGATTAAAGGGCCGCAGGAAACCGGCCCTTTTTTCTTTCCAAAAAAAACACAAGAATGTGATCAGATCACTTCAACTCCCGGCTCACCTTCCTCGACCGATCCGATCTGCCAGCAACTACCATGATCCGAAGAACTTGTTTCCCGAATACTCACTTGCAGTGACTCTGCTACACCTTCAGGGACTGCTATCAACAAACCGCCCGAGGTTTGCGGGTCGTAAAACAGCTGTTTAAGGTTGTTATCGATGGTATTAGAGAGCGATACACGCTCACGAAGCTGCTCCTGATTTCGATGACCTCCACCAGTGACAGCACCGGCTGCAGCGAAACGATAGGCATCCTTAAGCAACGGCACAGAACTCGCTTCAATCACAATTTTTACGCTACTCTGAAGTGCTATTTCCGAAGCATGTCCTAGTAAGGCATAACCAGTCACATCCGTCATAGCGTGAACTCCCGCCGCACGAGCCAGATGAGAGCTATGGCGATTTAATTCAATCATTGAAGCCACTGCAGCTTCTAAACCTACATCCGAATCAACGTATTGTTGCTGGGCTGCAGTCAGCAAGACACCAGTGCCAATCGGCTTCGTCAGCAGTAGCTTGTCACCAGGCTTGGCTCCACCCTTGGTAATTACTGCATCAGGATGAACCATCCCTGTTACGGAGAGGCCATACTTCGGTTCGGCATCGAAGATAGTATGACCACCCACGATCACACCGTCTGCTTCACGAACTTTTTCAGCACCACCTCGGAAAATTTCAGCCGCTACTTCTGGCGGTAAGTTATCCGGGATTCCAGCTATGTTAAGTGCGAAACAAACTTCTCCACCCATTGCATACACGTCCGACATCGCGTTAGCTGCTCCAATAGCTCCATATAGATATGGGTCGTCTACTACGGGCGGAAAGAAATCGAGCGTTTGAATTAGGGCAACTTCATCCGATACTCGGTAGACAGCAGCATCATCAGCTGCATCGAGACCTACGAGCAAATCCGGGTAGTCCCTGGAATCGAAAGTGTCACGGAGTGGCTGCAGGACCTGCGCCAGAGTTTCCAAACCCATTTTTCCAGCTCAACCAGCACAGGAGGCAAGGTCCGTGAGACGAATAATCTCCTCGCGAGTCATCACGAACTCCTTCCTGACTGATCGCATCTATATATGATGCGACTCAATACACCTATCGTCGCATTGCATGAACAACCCAGCAATAAGTGAAATCACTGAGTCACCGCTAACATCGGTCTAGCTCCGATAGGTCGACTAGGAACAGAATGCCTAAGAATTCCATCAAGAACAGTCACATCCGTCGAGACAAATACTGGACACCGCCCGAGTTGATCGCTGTACTCGACCATCAGTACAGTCGCGCACCTCAGCAATCCTCCCGCGCACCGATGTTCGAAATGGTACTCACACTTCTCTCGCAACACACCTCAGACCACAATTCTGGTAAAGCGATGCATCGTCTGATCGAAGCGTATCCAACCTGGGATGCGATCATCGCAGCACCAACCTCAAGTGTTGAAGAAGTGATTCGTCCTGGTGGCCTTGCTCCAACTAAGTCCAGACGCCTTCAAGCTCTACTTCGCGAAGTCAAAGTGCGTGCGCCTGACTGGGACCTTACATTTCTCGTTGATTTAACACTCGATGATGCCAAACGATGGCTCACCTCACTGCCAGGCATCGGGCCCAAGACTGCCGCCTGCATTCTTCTCTTTGCTCTCGAACGCCCTGCCCTACCTGTAGATACTCATGTTGAACGAGTTGCCAAACGTGTCGGCCTTATTAAGAGCAACATCGCTGCCACTAAAGCACATGTCCTCCTCGAATCGATGCTGGAGCCTGACGAGGTGTACGCATTCCACGTCGGTCTCATTCAACATGGTCGCCGCACTTGTTATGCGCGAAATCCTCTATGCCACTCTTGTCCACTTATAGAACGTTGCCCGCGTATAGGTCTTCAACCTCTCCAAAACGAGAGATAAGGCGGATGCAGACCCTGCAGTATCCGCGTGGCCATAAAAGATTATCGATTAGGTCTCAGCAACACTTTACGTAATCTCTCAATTGTAGGAAGACTCTCGGATCAATATCGTTATCTATGACTTTCCCTTTTGGCTGAATCAGGGCTTCACGCAAGAGTCAGCTAGCCTTCAGGTCCACTATCCGGCAACAAAAGCTCCATTGGTTGGGCATCCAACCAACGTCCAAATTTAAATCCCACTTCACGTTCGATCCCGAGACGTACAAATCCGAATTTCTCATGGAGAGCGATACTTGCCTCGTTATTTACCTCGATCTGAGCGATTAGTGCTCGAATCCGTCGTGACCGTGCCTGTATGATCAGGGCCTGAAGGAGCATGAACCCGAACCCTCGATGCTGATATATTGGATCAACGTAGAGAGTATCCTCACGCGTATACTGGTAACCGATCATCTCGCGGTACCAAGATAGGTAACCAAAACCCGCTATCACACCATCAAATTCCAGAACTAGTACCGGTTCTAGGGGATCCTGTCGCTCAAACCAACGCTTACGTTCCTCGAAGCTCCAAGGATGGTGGTCCCAGGTCGCGACTCCAGTTCGTATCTCCTCGTTGTAAATCGAATTGATACGCGATAAGTCTGCTCTCGTAGAAGGACGGACTGTCGGCTCGCTTGCAGACATCACAACTCACCTTCAAGGTGCGAACAACGGTTCTTTGCTGGCGGCGTCGTGACTATACTCACCCCGCTCGACTGAATCATCAGCGCATCTGATAAAACTTTAGAGAATTTGCACGAGGAGGACAATGAGCAACTTTCCCGACGAACCGGACATGCAGTGGCTTGAGAGCGGTAGCATAACGACGCCCAAGGGATTTTCTGCAGGGGGTGTCTACACTGGCATCAAAACTTATGGTGATGCACCTCGCTTCGATCTTGGAATACTACTCTCAGATCGTGCATGCACGACTGCCGGCGTCCTTACGAAAAATACCGTCCAAGGACCCGCCATCGCACGAGCAAGGCACCTTCTGAACGCAGGTAATCAAGCCCGCGCGATCTGTGCAAACTCTGGGAACGCCAACACAGTTACCGGACAACAGGGTATCCGTGATACTGAGCGAATGAGTGTCCTCACTGCCGAACGTTTTGGAATCGATCCGAATGAGATTTTTATCTGCTCAACTGGTGTAATCGGCCGTCTGCTTGACATGCCACCAATCGAGCAGGGTATTAACGCGATCGAGCTGGCATCAGAAGGCGGCTCTCAGTTCGCACGAGCGATCCTCACTACAGACACCCGCACGAAAGAAGCTGCCATTCAGCTAGAGGTTGACGGAATTACTTATCGCATCGGTGGTTGTGCCAAAGGTTCTGGCATGATCCACCCCGACATGGCCACTATGTTCGGATTTATCACTACTGACGCCCCGGTAGACAAAGTTTGGCTCCAGGCAGCTCTAGGGGTGATCGCTGATCGAACCTTTAACATGCTCGACATCGACATGGATACCTCAACCAGTGACACTGTTCTAATCCTCGCCAACGGCGCTTCAGGAGGCGAACCGATCGGTCGTGGACATCCAGCAGCTGGTTTGTTCGCGACTGCCCTCGAGGCAGTCGCACGACACACTACACGCGAACTCGCAAGAGACGGTGAAGGTGCCAACACTCTGATCGAAGTAGTAGTTAATGGTGCAGTGAGTGGTACGGATGCTCGCCGCGCTGCCCGCACTGTCGCTTCTTCGCCACTTATCAAAACTATGGTGACCGGAAGAGATCCAAACTGGGGTCGCGTGATGATGGCCATAGGTCGCTCTGGTGCCAAAGTGGAGCAGGATCGAGTAAGCGTCTGGGTAGGAGCACACTGCGTACTTGATGAAGGGACTCCGACAGCTGTGGATTTGGAAAGAGTCTCTGAGGAGATGAACACAGATGAAGTGCAAATCCGCATCGATCTAATGATCGGTGAGGAAAGCGCCACTGCATGGGGATGTGATCTTACTAGCGAGTACATCCATATCAACGCGGACTACACCACATGACTCTGAAAAAAGCCACTACAGGAATAACTGTGATCAAGATAGGTGGTTCGACGCTTGGCTCTGAGGACACAACGATCGAAGATATCGTTTCCCTGGCCAATGATGGGCATCGACCACTGGTAGTGCACGGTGGCGGTGCAATGATAAGTCATTGGCTCAATCGAATGGGCATTGAGGCAACCTTCGTCGATGGACTCAGGGAAACTAGGGCAGACGCCCTTGAAATTGTCATCGGTGTGCTGCGTGGGGTCGTGAACTCACAACTCGTAGCTCAAATCGTCGCACATGGCGGACACGCAGTTGGAATCAGCGGCGTCGACGGCAACTCGATTAGAGCGGTCCGTTATAACGAACGTCTTGGCTTCGTTGGCCGTATCAGCGATGTAGATGTAGATTTCTTCAGCTCGTTAATTCAGGCGGGTATAATTCCAATAGTGGCTCCGATAGGGATCGAATCTCCGTCGCAACCACTCAATATCAACGCCGATACAGTCGCAGGTGAGTTAGCACACGCCATGCAAGCTAAACGATTACTGTTCATGACAGATGTAGATGGTTTATTCGATGGCGATGATAAGTTGGTCTCGTCTATCAATGCACAAGGTATTGCTACTCTAAAGACTAAAGGAATACTCAGTGGTGGTATGATCCCTAAAGTTGAAGCATGTCTTCGTGCAGCAGAAGCTGGCACAGAAGCATTTATTGTGAACGGCACAGCACCTGGCACAATTTCTCAATTGCTCAAAAACAAAACTCTTGGAACTCGCGTGAGCAGAAATTAACTATGGGCTTTTTTGACGACCGTAATCGTGATGATCTAGGACCGCCTCCCGAACCGTTTCGTGTTGGAGGCGACGGGACCCCCCAATTCCGTTCTCCTATTCCGTTGCGCTGGATCGGATTAGCGGCTGGCGCCCTGATTCTATTCATTGTTATCAGCGTACTGAAGTCAATATACGTCGACATCCTCTGGTTCGACTCGGTCGGGTTCCAAAGCGTCTTCCGTCAAGTACTACTTACGAAAATTGTTCTCTTCTTTCTGGGCGCAACGATTACTGTCACAATTATCGGTGGAAATATTTTTCTAGCTCGTCGCCTGTCTCCGAAGGGGCCAGAGGAATCATTCATCGAAGAGGTCGGCGTTGCGTCGCTGCGGCGGATCGTTACGATCATATTGATCGCTGCAACATTATTCCTTGGCGTGATATTCGGATCAGTTGCTGGCGGATCATGGGAGACCATCCTCTCTTGGTTGAACGGAGTTGAGTTCGGCCGAGAAGATCCTGCCTTCGATCGAGACATTTCTTTCTACATGTTCGACCTCCCTGCGTATCAACTAATTCAGGGATGGTTCCTAGGTTTGTGCATAGTGTCGATGCTTGGTGCAGGAGCAGTCTACGCACTCTCACTCTCCCTCCAAGGATTCCAACTCAATGTGACACGAGGAATGCGGATCCACCTATCAATACTGCTGGGAATCATCCTAATGCTGATTGCGCTCAGCACTTACCTAAGCATCTTTGAACTTGCCCTATCTCCGGACGGAATTGTCTTCGGAGCCACCTACACAGATATGAATGCCCGCCTACCAATGCGTTACATCTTAATCACACTCGCTCTTTTCGCAGGGCTAGTGACGATTGCAAATGCATTTCTATCACGGGATGGTTATCGGCTACCTCTATTCGCTTTCGGATTATGGGTCATCGCCGGCTTGTTAGGCGGAGTCTTATACCCGAATTTCGTGCAATCGTTCCAGGTAGAACCGAATGAGCGTGAACGTGAAGAACAATACATCGGGCACAACATTGAAGCGACTCGCTTCGCATATGGGCTGAGTGACATTACGGAAACCCCTTTCCCAGCCGAACAATCAGTAACTGTGCCAGAACTGGAAGCAAACCCTCTGACGATCGATAACATTCGCCTTCTGGATCCGCGTCCGCTCCGTGACACTTTCAATCAAGTCCAAGCGATCCGGCAGTTCTACCTCTTCAACGATGTTGACGTGGACCGATATAACATCGACGGCGAATTGCGGCAGGTCATGCTTTCTCCCCGTGAATTAGATATCAGCCGTGCACAAGATCGAAATTGGACTCGTGAACGGCTTCAACTAACTCACGGCTTCGGAGCTGTCGTCGCACCAGTCAACGAAGTCCTCGAAGAAGGGCTACCAGACTTCATCACGCAAGATATCCCGCCAGTCAGCGAGCAACTCGAGTTATCTATCGAGGGATCGCGCATCTATTTCGGTGAAGAGACAGACCACTATGTGATCGTGAATTCGAATGAAGCAGAGTTCGATTATCCACTCGGCGAAGGAAATGCCGAGACTTTTTACGAACCCGACAGAGGTATCACTCTCTCTTCATTCATGCGGCGCTTCTCATTAGCGTGGGAGCTTGGTGACACAAACTTGTTGATCTCTGGCCAAGTCAACAACGACTCCCGGCTGCTGATGAACCGAAACATTCAGCAACGAATACATAAAGTCGCCCCGTTCCTTATCCTCGATTCTGACCCCTACATGATCATCATCGACGGTAAGATTAAGTGGATACAGTCTGCCTACACCGTCTCGGACCGTTTCCCTTATTCACAGCAATTGAACAACAAGGCCCTCAACTATATTCGAGACAGTGTGAAAATCGTCGTCGACGCGACCACTGGCGATATGTCCTTCTATCTGATCGATACCGTAGATCCGATAGCAGCAACTTGGGCAAAGATTTTCCCTAATTTGTTCACTCCTAATGAAGAAATGCCACAAGAAATTCGTGAACACTTGCGCTATCCGCTCGACATGTTCTCGCTTCAGTCATACTTATACTTGCGCTACCACATTACTGACCCGAATGTTTTCTTTATCGGGGAGGACGTATGGAACATCCCAACGGAGCGTTTCCGCCAACAGGAACAACCTGTCGAACCCTACTACGTGCTAATGACGCTACCGAGCGAAGAGGCAAACCTAGAAGAGAACCTCGAATTTGCGCTGATCCTTCCTTTCACTCCCCGTAACAGGCAAAACACAGTTGCATGGTTGGCTGGCAGTTCGGACGGCGAACAATACGGAAAACTGCGTGCTTATCGCTTCCCGACCGACGACCTCGTTTTTGGACCTGCCCAAATCGAAGCTCGTATCGACCAGAACCCAGGTATTTCGCAACAGATTACCCTTTGGGACCAAGCGGGTTCCGAGGTGATACGCGGAAACTTACTAATGATCCCGATCGGACAATCCTTCCTGTTCGTTGAACCAATATACCTACAAGCAGAAAACTCGAGATTGCCAGAGTTAGTGCGTGTGATTGTCGCCAACGGCAACTCAATAGCTATGGAACCGACTTTCGAGCGTGCGTTAGAGGTCGTTTTTGGTAAAGCACGTTCGACTCTCCCAGGTAGCGGTCAAACTCCTGCTACAGAAGAAAAGACAACGGAACCAACAAGGGAAACTCCGAACAAAGAAGTACCCTCAGGGAATCTCGGGGAATTGGTCGACGACGCACGTGATGCCACTGACATTCTTGAGTCTGAGCTACAACGAATCCGTGAGCTCCTCAACGCTATAGAGGATGTGCAATCTAATAACTAGCATCCTTCGATAATCAAATCGATTGACCTGTCAGAAGGCGTGCAAGGGCATACGGTCCCCCGCAAGACTTAATCGGTCTAATCAGTCATGATTAAATATCTGCAATGGATACCTCAGCGACAGCGTTCTACAGATATTTTCTTACCAGAAATGGGAAGCACTAAAAGCAAATATGAACTAGTTCGAAATCAGTACCGCCGACTGTTCCAAGAAATCTTGCGAGACTTCCACTCGCCACCGCGTTAGTCTAACGGACCGTATCACGGGTATCGTACCTAGACACAACATTGATGCTCGTAAGAAACGATTAGTAGCACTAGGGAGAAAAACCGTGGGTAACATCCCCTCGAGAGAAGCTGCGATTCACATGCAGACCGCTCGTCGCCTGCCAATCACACTCGTCCGCGGAAAAGGTACCCATGTATGGGACGACGATGGGAACAATTACCTTGACTTCATTGCTGGAATAGCCTCAAACACGCTTGGGCATGCAGACTCTGGTCTTGCTGAGGCAATTGCCAAACAGGCAAAGACGTTGATCCATGTATCAAACATCTTTTACTCCGAGCCCCAAATCGAACTCGGTGAGATGCTAATCGAGCATTCAGCTCTTGATCGCGTATTCTTCGTAAACTCAGGTGCCGAAGCAAATGAAGCTGCGATCAAACTCGCTAGAAAATGGGGCATCCAGAACCGAGACGGCGGCTATGAGATCATCGCCACAAACGATGGTTTTCACGGTCGCACTATGACCACTGTAGCCGCGTCAGGAACCCCTGCCTACCGCGAACCATTCGGTCCCACAACTCCAGGTTTTGTCTTTGTCGATTACAACAACATCGATCAAATCAAGGAATCTACTACTCCCCGGACTGCGGCGATCATGATCGAACCAATACAAGGTGAAGGTGGTGTCAACGTCCCCAGCGAAGGCTACCTCGAAGCAGTCCGTTCCTGGTGCGATCAGCAAAATCTATTGCTCATTCTCGATGAAATTCAAACTGGGGTTGGCCGTACGGGTACGGTGTGGGCATATGAGCAAGCAGGCATAGAGCCCGACATTATGACCTCAGCGAAGGGTATCGGCGGTGGGGTACCACTTGGTGCTGTTCTTTCTAAGGAGCATGCTTCGGTCTTCGAACCTGGCGACCATGGCTCTACCTTTGGTGGTAACCCGTTGGCTACAGCTGCCGGCGCATATGTTTTCCGTGAACTCATAGACGGTGGAATACTTGAAAATGCACGAGCACGAGGTGAACAACTCAGTCACCGACTAAACGGACTTGTAGACCGCCATCCACTAGCAATTGCTGAAGACGGCAGAGGATTGTTACGGCGACTCGAGCTATCTGAAGAACTGTCAGTAGATGTCGTGACACACGCACGCGAAATGGGGCTACTCCTTAACCCGGTGCGCCCAAACCGTGTTCGCTTTATACCACCACTGAACGTCACTGAAGATGAGATCAACCAAGCCGTTGATATCGTCGAGGAATCTCTGACTAAACTAGAAGAAAAATAACCGCTGCTCTAAGACAACTAAGCTCTTGTTACCTTAAATTCACGGTAGGAGGGTCAATGAACGAAAAAATAGTACTCGCCTACTCCGGAGGTCTCGACACATCTGTAGCATGCAAGTGGCTGCAAGAGACCTACGGGTATGAGGTGCACTGCTTAACTGTAGATCTCGGTAACCTACCTGACTTAGAAAGTGCTCGTGATCGCGGTAACGAAGCTGGCGCAGCCGAAGTAGAAGTAATTGATGCGAAAGAGAATTTTCTCAACTATTTCGTGTTCCCCGCTCTTCAAGCAAATGCCCTTTATCAGGGTGAGTATCCTCTCGCTACGGCGCTCGGTCGTCCGCTCATTGCCAAGCTACTCGTAGATAAAGCTAGGGCTATAGGTGCGACTGCCGTCGCGCATGGTTGTACTGGTAAAGGGAACGACCAAGTTCGTCTCGATATCGCTATAACGACGCTCGCTCCAGACCTCAAGGTTATCGGCACCGCCCGAGAGAATGAGATGAGTCGAGATGCCGCATTAGCGTACGCGGCTAAACATCAGATATCCGTTCGCCAAACTACTGAGGCTCCCTACTCAACTGACGAAAATCTATGGGGACGCTCAGTTGAATGCGGCGAACTTGAAGATCCATGGGCTGAGCCACCTGCCGATGTCTGGGAATGGACTCGTAATATTGAGGATACCCCCGCAAAACCAACAACAATCGAGATCAGCTTTGAAAAGGGCATACCAGTCGCCATCGATGGCGACTATCTAGACCCGGTAACGCTCGTCAAGCAGCTATCGAACCTCGGAGCTAAGCATGGTCTCGGACGTATCGACATGGTCGAGGATCGTGTCGTCGGAATTAAGTCGCGTGAAGTTTACGAAGCACCCGCTGCCGTGATCTTGATCGAAGCCCACAAGCAACTCGAACAACTCACTCTGTCTAAAGCACAACATCGCATGAAATCACGCGTTGCCGACGAGTGCGCTGACCTTATCTACGGTGGGCACTGGTTCAGCGCACATCACCGTGATCTCGCAGCATACGTGCGATCATCACAACAGAATGTGACCGGACAAGTCCGCCTGCAACTCCACCATGGGAACCTTCGTACACTCGGTAAACAGGCTGACAGCAGCCTCTACAGCAAAGAACTAGCAACGTACGGCGAGAATGACCTTTTTGATCAGAAAGCGGCCCAAGGTTTCATCAAGCTGCATGGACTTGCTGTACAGGTGCAAGCACATCGTCAATTGCTGATCGATAAACGAGACCCTCTCCATCTAGCGGCACCCCCTATATCTGACAAGGACGAAACCGGCGATGGAACCTCGGGGTAACGCAATGCCAAAGGATCGTGTTCTTCTTACCGAAAACCTTGATGGTCCGCGATCCTTATCAGATGGAATGATGAATCTGGTCTATCTAGATCGATTGTTCAACACAATTGAACTTCAACATGTTACCGCGATCCTTTCTGGGCGAATCACAGTAGAATCGAGCACCTGCCCTTGCAATCGAATGTCGAGTAAGTTCCTGATCTCTAATAACTTAAGTTAAGTATTCATGCGTCAGGTAAAAAAAATAACGCAGGCTAGAAAGCGTCTTCTTCGATCCTTATTGCTAGCCGAAGAGAACGTGCGCTAGCCTCCGCTTCGCGGAGGATGTAATGCATGATGATTCAGACCAGCTACCTGTGAAACTCTGGGGAGGACGTTTCACCGGCAAGACCAGTGACCTTGTTGATGCCTTCAATGCATCAATCGACTTCGACCGTCGACTCTACCGTGAAGACATAGCGGCCTCTATCGCTCATGCTCGTATGCTTGCGCACTGTTCCATCATCAGTACGGATGATAGAAATGCGATCATCTCCGGCCTCGAAACAATCCGCGAGGAAATAGCGTCTGGTCAGTTCGATTTTCGTGTGGACCGTGAGGATATTCACCTCAATATCGAAGCGGCCTTAACTGAAAGGATCGGCGACCCGGGTCGGCGGCTCCACACGGGCCGCTCAAGAAACGATCAAATCGCTACTGACATGCGGCTGTTCGCTCGTGCCGCATGTGACCAAATTCTCGTCGAACTTCACACCATCCGTGGGGCACTAATTTCTCTTGCAGAGCGTGAAACAGGAACAGTAATTCCTGGATATACGCATCTTCAAAGAGCTCAACCAATCTTACTCGGACATCACTTGCTCGCTTACGAAGCAATGTTCAATCGTGATAGTGAACGCATCTCGCAAACCCGTGTCCGCATCAACGTTTCACCTCTTGGATCAGGTGCACTCGCAGGTGTCGCATATCCAATCGATCGAGAGATGACAGCGAACGAACTCGGTTTCGATTCGATATCGACGAACAGCCTCGATGCGGTATCGGATCGTGATTTTGTAGTCGATCTCCACTCAGCAGCAGCTCTAGCTATGGTTCATATCTCGCGTCTTTCAGAGGAAATTATCCTCTGGGTTTCGGATGAATTCCATCTCGCAACTTTGGACGATGCTTTCGCAACAGGATCAAGCATCATGCCGCAGAAAAAGAATGCTGATGTAGCGGAGCTAGCTCGAGGAAAGAGTGCTCGTGTCATCGGCAACCTTATGCAATCGCTAGCACTACTAAAAAGTCAACCGCTCGCCTATAACAAAGACAATCAAGAAGACAAGGAATCCTTATTCGATACTGTGGACACGCTAGTGATCTCTCTACGAGTGATGAGCGC
The DNA here is from genome assembly GCA_002455955.1 of Dehalococcoidia bacterium UBA6627. Classification (GTDB taxonomy): domain Bacteria; phylum Chloroflexota; class Dehalococcoidia; order UBA2979; family UBA2979; genus UBA6627. The sequence goes on along the minus strand of DKLZ01000049.1, from coordinate 9,960 downwards.
AATGCTGCCGACATTAGCTTTCGATGCTGAAGCCGGTGCTGTTGCTGCAGTCGCTAACTTCGCACTAGCCACCGACTATGCTGATTACCTTTCGAAGCACGGCGTCCCTTTCCGTGACGCGCACGAGGCAGTGGGGAAACTCGTCCTCAGCTGTGAGCAGAAAGGGCAACGCTTCGACGAACTTAGTCTGGAGGAACTGCAAGAAGCTCACCAAGCCTTCCAAGCTGATGCATTAGAAATTGACCTCAGCACCTCCTTGAACTCTCGGGACATCCCTGGCGGTACTGGACCGGTTGCAGTTGCGACTGCGCTCAAAGCAGCCCGAGTTCGACTCGACTCCGATGAGCTCAAGAAAGACGAAGCAACATGAAACACTCAGTCAGAATTGCACCCTCAATCCTGACCGCCGATTTCGGACAACTTACTGGGCAAATTCACGCTGTCGAAGCAGCTGGAGTAGATCTGATGCATCTAGATGTTATGGATGCTCACTTTGTACCGCCATTAAGCTTCGGGACTGAAGTCGTAGCAGCGGTTCGTGCAGCAAGCTCACTTCCGATAGAAGTGCATCTGATGGTAGAACGACCAAGTGAGCACATTAAAAGCTTCGCGCAGGTTGGCGCAGATACACAAATCTTCCACTACGAGGCAGCCGGCGATATGAAGACATCGGAGATGCTAATTACCCAAATCCGAGAGCTTGGCTGTGAGCCAGCTTTAGCGGTAAATCCTGAAACTGACCTAGAAACATTTGAGGGACTTCTTCCGCAACTCACACAAATTACTGTTATGACAATTCAACCTGGATGGGGTGGGCAAAACTTACGAGAAGACTTGCTGGAAAAAGTCAGCGCAGTACGGGCTGCAGCTAATGCACTTAATCTCAATGATTTCACGATCGAGATAGATGGTGGAGTAAAAGCGCACAATATTAGCCGGTGCGTCGATGCTGGCGCTAATTTGATCGTCGCGGGTTCCGCTGTGTTCAACGATCAACAAACACCAGCTGAGGCCGTTGCTGAACTACATGTGGCTCTCGGTAGAAGCACTTAATGGATCGATAACTCATCGGTTACTAATCTTTTTGCGCCTATCGTGAATGTTTAAACATCAACAAAGCACGTTCAGCTCAATAGCGAAAAGAACTACCAGATTAAGTAGCTGCTACTAGGTCAAAGTACGATCGCCTAGTAAGGTGATCCCTTTTCCTGCATCCGTTTCATCTCTGTGCGAAGAAAATTCGTATCAACCTTCACACGTTTCCATTTGCCATCAATAAACATCCTTTTTATCTGGACGTTCGGCTTGAATTGACGACTCGTTTTCGGTGCCTTGCGTTCCCATGCACCCGAATGCTTGTGGCGAATACGACGACCAAACGCTGTCTTCTTCTTACCAAGACGTGAAATCCCAGACATCATCTGCTCCACGCATCTGTTCAAATGAGGGTTTAAGGTAATGTGAAAAGCCTAGCAACGCCGAGAGGATCCGTCTATAACATTCCGTCAGACTGCATGCCTTCCAACAAGCAAAAGAAACAACTCAAGACAGCATCTTTTGACGAAAGAAATGACATTTACTGGTCAAACATAGACACATAAAAAACCGATACCACCTCTCAGGCGGGTAAGATAGACAGACTCCCTCTGAGGATCGCAATGAAGGATAGACCACTGACCGGCCGTAATGGCAACTGACCTCAGCCAGCTCGGCATCCTATTGATGCGGGAACTCGAAGCTGATGCTTCTGACTCTCTCGTCGATGGTGGGCTGGACGAATTACTGCGCTTTCAGGCGCGCGACGAGCAAGCTGGATCTGCTCTGTTGCGAATGATCGCGGCACTGCCACCCACCGGCTATCGTTCACTTGGGCGAAACGCACGTCAAACTTGGCTAAGACGAGCACTCGCAACAATTCGGCGCGAATCAAGTATCGGCAACAACGTAGAAACATCCACAAAACCCTCGTCAAAAAACGCACCAAAAACAGGATCACAGTACCGATCCAGATCACAGGCGCAAAAGCGAAGATCAAATGCGAAGAACTCCAATGCGACAAAACGCACATCCGCTAAGACTCACCAGCAAACTTCTACAACTCGAGCGGTCGATCTGCCCAAGGGGCAAACTCCTAGAGGCACGGCACAACTCGGACTCGAACTACCAATTTCCAAAGCTGGCACTCGTCTCGGTAAGGCCAACTTAACTCGTCTCGAGAAACTAGGAATCAATACGATTGCCGACGCATTACGCCATTTTCCAAATCGGCATCAGGATTTTTCACAGACAGTCCCCATCACACATCTTCAAATAAATGAAGAGCAGACAATTAAAGGGATTGTCGACCGAGCACGTGAAATTCGTATGGGACGAGGTGGTCGCATGCGTTCTACTGAAGCTACGATCAGCGACGAGTCTGGCGCTTCGATCCGAGTCACCTGGTTCAATCAGCCTTTTATTGCGAAATCACTGCCCGCTGGCACGGAGATCGCGATAGCGGGTCGCGTAACAATATTTCGCGGGCATGCTACTTTCCAAAATCCTGAGTTTGAACGAATCGATCCGAACAGCAACAGTGCACACACCGGTCGCCTTATTCCTGTCTATCCGCTGACATCTGGACTAGCTCAACGAACCATACGTGGAATGATCGCGAAGCTTCTCGAGCATTACGGAGAGCATCTCGAAGACCCGCTACCGAAAACGATCCGTGAGAGGCACCACTTACTCCGATACTCAGAGGCGATACAGCAACTCCACTACCCTAGTAGTAAGAAAGAACTCGACGCAGCACGTCGTCGACTCGCCTTCGACGAACTACTCACGATCCAAATTGCTGTCCAAAAACGTAAAACGGACTGGAAAGCTACTGGAGATGCGCCAGCCATTAGTGACCACACTCTCGCAGATGGTTTCCTGAATACATTGCCGTTTAAACTCACTGACGCTCAACGCCGAGTAATTCAAGACGTTCGTAATGACCTTTCACGAACACTGCCAATGTCGCGACTCCTCGAGGGTGACGTCGGGTCTGGAAAAACCATCGTCGCACTTGCAGCAATGATCGATCTCGTATCAGCCGGATACCAATCAGTAATGATGGCACCGACCGAAGTACTGGCAGAGCAACATTTCCGTACAATTTGCACCTTGCTCTCGGGTGAACCAGAACCACCACTCAACGGTATGATTCAAATCGGTGGTACTACATTCCGCACTGTCCTACTTACTGGATCAACTAAAGCCAAACCGCGACGTGATGCGTTAGATGCGATAAAGCACGGTGGTGCTCAAATCATTGTCGGCACTCATTCGTTAATACAAGAAAATGTTCAGTACCATCGACTCGGGCTCGCTATTGTCGACGAACAGCATCGCTTTGGAGTACTCCAGCGAGGCGAGCTACGGCGTCGTGGGCAAACTGCTAGAGAGCAATCTCACACCCCACACTTGATGGTGATGTCCGCAACACCGATACCTCGTTCGCTCGCACTTACCGTCTTTGGCGACCTTGACTTGTCGATAATCGACGAAATACCACCTGGTCGCACTCCGATAGAGACAAAGTGGTTAAAGCCGATCGAGCGCTCTGAAGCGTTTAAGCACATCCGTCGAGAGATCGAAAACGGTCGGCAAGCGTTCGTTATCTGCCCACTTGTAGATGACTCAGCAGCAGTCGAATCACGCGCCGCCACCGAAGAATACGAACGCCTACGTACTGAGCAATTTCCTGAACTATCAGACCGTATTGCATTACTACACGGCCGAATGTCTTCTAGGAACAAGGACATGACGATGCGCGCTTTTGCGAGTGGCGAATTCGCACTCCTCGTCTCTACAGCGGTCGTCGAGGTGGGCATCGACGTGGCAAATGCAACCGTGATCGTCATCGAAGGAGCTGATCGTTTTGGCCTCGCGCAGTTGCATCAATTCCGAGGCCGTGTTGGACGAGGTGAACATCCGTCTTTTTGCTACCTGCTCTCAGACAATCCTTCTGCAGATGCTCAGAAGAGACTAGCGATAATGGAACAAACCAAGGACGGTTTCACCCTTGCTCAAGCAGACCTCGAACTACGAGGCCCCGGCGACCTGTACGGTATCGCTCAAAGTGGTATACCTACCCTCCGCGTAGCTTCGTTGCTCGATGCTCCGCTAATCGACACGACACGTCGTGAGGCAGAAAAACTGCTTGAAACAGACCCCGATCTAAAGGAAATGGATCATCGAGCAATTCGATACGTGATCGCTAAAAATACTTCTCAATTAATCGACGAACAACATTAGCCCTATGCCATCGGAACGTCGTATCAAGCGACTTCGCGAAGTGCTCGAAACTCGCCAGAATGATCTTTCGGTGGTGATCGAAAACATCTGGGATCCGCATAACGTTTCTGCGATTCTCCGAAGTGCCGACGGTTTCGCCAATGGCACTGTTCATCTCCTGTATACAATCGAGGAGTCGCCTAGTCTTTCACATGGTGTTTCCGCCTATACAGAAAAATGGACCACATTCGAGCATCACAACACAGCGTCAGACTTGATCAGAGTACTCCGCAGCCGCGGGCAGCAGATATACGTCACCGACCTTAACAAAGATGCAATCGACTACCACGAGATCGACTGGACAAGTCCCTCGGCGCTTGTCCTAGGTAACGAGAAACGCGGTTGCTCCGAAGAGCTACTCGCAGCTGCTGATACAAGAATAAAGATACCTATGCTTGGCTTCGCACAGTCATTCAACGTCTCGGTAGCAACCGGGATAATCTTGGCAGAAGTAGCACGCCAGAGACAGAATATGGGCCTCTTAGAACCTTCGTGGGACAGCGCCAAACAGCGCATACTGGATTATTGGATCGCGCGTGAAGAGGCCCGAGAACAACGGAAATCACTCCCAAAACCACCGTAAAATGAGTTGCGAGGATTCTACGCTCACTATTTTTCATCTCGCCCGGTCCCACACAGCGCGATACAATCAAGGACAATAGATAATCGCCACGTGAGAACGCATGGCATGTCCAATCTGGGCAGCTGACGTTCCGAAGCTAGCGCGCGAGGCCTGACCGTGATTCGCGATGAAATTCGGATACTTGTAAAACAAGCGTTGACTAACGCACAGGCAGCGGGCGATATACCGCAGTTTGCTGCACCAGAAGTCACCATCGAACACCCGCAACGGGCTGAACATGGAGACTTTTCTGCCAACCTCCCACTCCGCATTCAAGGCCTAGCGAAAATGAAAGCAATCGAGGTCGCTGAAGCACTCCGTAATCATGTGCCCAACCACACGGCCATCTCAGAGATTACCGTGGCACCACCAGGTTTTCTCAACCTTTACCTTGATCCTAATTGGGTCACCGACCAAATAGCAACGATCATCGATTCAGGTAGCGATTACGCCGCCACTCAACGCTTTGCTGGGCAACGTGCACAAATCGAATATGTCTCAGCCAACCCCACGGGTCCAGTTCATGTCGGAAACGGTCGCGGAGCTGCCATCGGCTCAACCCTAGCAAATGTAATGCGCTCAGCAGGTTATGAGATCGCGGAAGAATACTATGTTAACGATGCGGGCACACAGGTATCGATATTTGGTCGCACGCTCTACGCACGTTATCAGCAACTCTTTGGGCGAGACGTTGACATTCCCGAAAACGGTTACCCCGGGGAATATATGATCTCAATCGCCAAGGCTGTCAAAGAAGCTCATGGAGACACTTTCCTACGATCAGAGAATGAGGGTGCCGACCCGGAGTTCGCACAGATCGGGATCGGAATTCAGATCGAAAACATCCGAAATGATCTTAAGCTAATGGGTGTCGAGTATGACGAATGGTTCTCGGAACGCTCTCTGATGACTGAAAATGGCTCTTATGACGCCATAATTCGGCTTCTCCGGGATCAAAACTTTGTCGCCGAGCGCGACGGTGCCGTGTGGTTCACTTCGACAGAGGTCGGAGAATCAAAAGACAATGTTCTTATCCGTTCTGACGGTGCACCAACCTACTACGCTACAGACATCGCCTACCACTATGACAAATTCATAATCCGCAACTTTGACCGAGTAATCGACATCTGGGGTGCTGATCATCAAGGACATGTCTCTCGAGTCAAAGCCGGGGTTACTGCTGTTGGTGGCGAACCGAATAAACTCGATATCCTCCTGTATCAACTCGTCACACTAAAGCGCCAAGGCAAAGTCGTTATACTTTCTAAACGAGCCGGAGAAATAATCACGCTACGTGATTTAATCGATGAAGTCGGTGCGGACGCGACTCGATTTTTCTTCCTCAGTCCATCCGCCAATCAGGCTATGGACTTCGATCTTGATCTGGCCACGAAGCAGTCGGATGAAAATCCTGTCTACTATGTCCAATATGCTCATGCACGTATCGCAGGGATCATCGCAAAAGCACGAGAGGAAGGTAAATCGTCCGATAGTGCTAACGCATCGTTACTCAGTCATGAAGCTGAACAAACATTAATTCGTAAACTGTTACAGCTTCCGGAAGTACTAGAAACAGTCGTCGATGATCTAGCCCCACACCACCTAGCACATTATGCACAAGAGCTTGCTCAAGCATTCCATACCTTCTATACACAATGTCGTGTCATTAACGATGATGAATCGCTCACTAAAGCACGTCTACTTTTACTTGAAGCAGCCCGTGTGGTGCTCGCTCGCACACTAACCTTGATGGGCATCTCGACGCCTGACCGAATGTAAGCGAGACTCACGAAATGACCGACGACTCTCGCCCTCGCGTACTCACTGGAATACGACCTACTGGTTCTTTACATCTAGGTCATTACGGTGGCGCGCTAGAAAACTGGCTCAAACTGCAACACGAGTATAATTGTTTCTTTCTTATTGCCGACTATCAAGTCTCTGACTATGCGGACCAGATCGATAATGTCCGCAATTGGGTGTTCGAAGTTGCAATCGACTGGCTTTCCGTGGGGCTCGATCCGGAAAATTCACATTTCACGATTGAAAGTTTAATTCCGGAGCATGCTGAACTAACGACCTGGTTGTCTTGGTGGGTCCCACTCGGCCGCCTTCAGCGAAATCCAACATTAAAGGCCGAAATGGACGATATCGGGGAATCGGTACCTGTTGCTTTCTTCACATACCCTGTGATGCAAGTCGCCAACATTCTCATGCCACGAGCGCATCTAGTTCCTGTCGGTGAAGATCAGCTGCCACATATCGAAATGACTCGCGAAGTCGCCCGCCGCATGAATCGTCTTTTTGGAAACGATGAGGAAATTTTCCCTGTCCCCAAAGGGCTTGTAGGCCGGGTGCCGAGGCTAGTTGGTATCGACGGGCCAAGTTCAAAGATGAGTAAATCCAAGGACAACGCAATCTGGCTTAAGGATGACGCTGAGACCGTAACGAAAAAGGTGATGGGTATGTACACCGATCCGACTAGGCTGCGAGCTACCGATCCTGGCCACGTTGAGAACAACCCAGTCTTTATGTACCACGATGCATTCAATCCTAATGAAGCTGAAGTCGCCGATCTGAAAGAACGCTATCGTGCAGGCAAAGTCGGTGACGTTGAGGTTAAACAAAAGCTCGCGGGCGCGTTGAACGCGATGATGGAACCTTGGCGGGAACGCCGCGCTCATTTTGAATCTCATCCTGAGGAAGTTCGTGAAGCACTCGCAGCAGGAACCGCTTACTCTCGAAAGATCGCACAGGACACGATGGACCGAGTGCGAAGTGCATTAAAGCTCAACTACCTCGAATCCTAGATGCTATGTCTACCGGAATCCCACTCGACTTCATAGCTGAAAACTACGATCGCGCTAGACCGAGTTACCCAAAACGACTTTTTTCTGACCTGTTTCACTACATCGGAAATACTCACAGAGAATCCAATCGGCTAGCTACCATCGAAATTGGACCAGGTACGGGACAAGCAACAAGCGAGCTCCTGAAACGAGGCGCGACTGTAGCTGCTATCGAACCAGCACCAGATCTTGCAACATTTCTTCGCGCAAAATTCCCCGAGGAACCTTATTTGGTTGTAATTAACGAGCGCTTCGAAGATGCCCCGTTGCCAGAGGGAATCACGGACCTAGTGATAGCAGCGGCATCATTTGACTGCCTAAATCGTGATACTCGATACGACAAAACTCTCGCACTTCTGCGTCCCGGGGGAGTCCTAGCAATAGTTCAGGAGCACCACGTCACATCGGAAACAGACCGCGGATATTTCAATGCGTCGAAGCCAATCTACGATCAGTACTTTGATGGGGAAGATTCGAACGCCCTTCTGGATGAAAACATAACACCTGCCGAAGTTAATGAGATTATCAGCACACACGCCTTCGAGAATGTAGAACTTTTCCGTTATAAATTTGACTTAGAATACTCCACGACGTTGTACGCAGATCTTGTCCGTTCCTATTCCAAAACTCAGCAAATACCATCAGAGATGCGTGAATCATTCATTGCTGCGCTTGTGAGTCTTATCGACAATCAATTCGAGGGCTACGTTGTTCAACCAACAGTCTTGACACTGCTATTAGCGAGAAAGCAGCAAGTAGACGCTGCTCATTCTCCTTGACAGCCCGCTCACAATAAAACTCAAAAACGTTCGAATTAATAAATCCTTGAGCCAGATACGCTAGAGTACCTTGGTGATTTACGATTCAGTCAGAATGTGGCTAGCTCGCTGTGATATTCACACAGGCTTATCACCAACGCGAAAGTCAGATATCCCTCTATCCCCCATCAGTATTAACGAGCAAAACAAATGAACGAACAATCATGATCACCCCAAAATAATCATGCTATCGATCATCTATGGTCACGAAATCACGGGGGGCAGAGCCCACGTAAATCTGCCGTGGCCTGAAGATTCGATTTCCTGACTCCCACTGCTCTTGCATGTTTACCATCCAACCAGCGGTTCGCGAAGCAGCAAATAGTGGCGTGAAGAAATCGATCGGAATTCCGATCGCCTCGAAAACACAGCCAGAAAAGAGATCAACGTTCGGGAACAGTCCACGATCACCAAGACGATCGGTCGCTACCTTTTCTACCGTTAATGCAATCTGGTAGTGGTCGGCTGCCTGTGTACCGTCTTCAATTACCTCATCGGCTAGGCGTTGAATCACCTTCGAACGCGGATCCTTGACGTGATAAACACGATGGCCAAAACCAGGAATTTTGAACTTATCATCCAATAATCGTGAGATTTCCTGCTCAGCTTTTATCGGGTCACCAATCTGCTGGAACAATCTCAATGAGCCTTCATTTGCTCCACCGTGGGCAGGACCAGAAAGCGCTCCAATCGCTGCAGACACAACTGCCTCGGGTTCTGACTTTGTTGAAGCCACGACACGGGCTGTGAAAGTAGAGGCGTTCCCCGCTGAATGATCAGCCTGCAGAATTAGAAGTGCATCCATTACACGTACTTCTAGCTCACTTGGCTCCTTGCCAGTGACCATCCTCACGAGCATACGAGCATGTGACTCACCCTCGCGAGGGCCTTCGTATGAACGACCTTCAGCAGCCTGAGCAATGACACCTACCAAGTGCCCAACCTTTGCGATCAACGACTGCCCACGTTCGACAACGGTGTCTACTTTGCGCTCAAAATCATTATCCGGTGGTCCCAAGGTAGCCACTGCTGACTGCAAAGCAAACATTGGATGAGTGCCAACTGCCGCCATCCGTGCAAGCTCAATCTGTTCGTCAGTTAACCGGCGTTCACGCTCGAACAATACCTGCATTTCTTCCATGCGAGCCTTGTCCGGCAATTCTCCGTCGTATAAGAGGGCGACTATTTCCTCAAAGGTCCCCTCGTCGCCCGTGAGATCTTCAATCGAATAGCCACGATACGTAAGTCGTCCAGCTTCACCTTCAACGAGCGAAACTGCCGACTCCGCAATCGGAACACCTTCGAGACCAGGACTAAATTGTGGCGTTTCCAGCATCGATTAACTTCT
>DKLZ01000065.1 GCA_002455955.1 Dehalococcoidia bacterium UBA6627 | reverse complement strand
ACAACCATGATCAAAATAGCCAACATCGCTGAAACTCTGGGAATTCCGATTACATGTCACAACACACAACCAACTATAAGTACTGTGGCACATGCCCACTTTGTAGCAGCTACGGTAGGAATTCCTTTTAAACAGGAATACAACATTGAGCCAGTCTCCATCAGGGACGAAACTCCAGTGCTTGCCTCTCCTCTTAATATCTCTGAGGGTTATATGGAAATTCCGAACGGGCCGGGACTAGGCATTGAACTCGATATGGCAGCGGTTAATAAGTTGACCAATGTTTAGCAAATTCACATTCGCGAAAATCTAAGTACCCATCCTCATCCGGAAAAAACCGGGGGATCTTTTCTACTCCGAGGTTCATTCTCCTTCAGGATCGTCTGCCAACATCCAATCACTTTCGGGGGGATACTGCCGGTGCCGCGACGACAAGCTCTTGAAGCCCTTCGGTTGACTCACCACCGACTAACTCTCGACGTAATTCAACGACTTGATCGCGAAGAAGGGCAGCTCGTTCGAATTCTAGATTCTTCGCAGCTTGTTTCATCTGACGCTCAATCTCCTTAATCAAACGAGCTAACTCGTCTTTCGGTAACTCCGTCGTTGACGTATAAGAAACGTCATCGTCACTCACATGACGGAGTGCATCCGTAATGTCATGCACTTCCTTCGCAATTCCAGTGGGAGTGATACCGTGTTTTTCATTGTGAGATTGCTGCTTTTCGCGCCGGCGTACTGTTTCATCTAGAGCTGTTCGCATCGAATCAGTCACCTTGTCGGCATACATAATCACACGACCGAGTGGATGTCGCGCTGCGCGACCAATCGTCTGTATTAAAGATCCGCTCGATCGTAAATATCCTTCTTTATCCGCATCAAGAATGCACACCAATGAAACCTCTGGAAGGTCAAGCCCTTCCCGCAATAGGTTGATCCCTACAATCACATCGTACACGCCGATTCTCAGGTCACGGAGTATGTCAACACGTTCAAGTGTGTCGATCTCAGAGTGCAAGTACATCGACTTAACACCCATCTCCAATAGATAGTCATTTAAATCCTCGGCCATCCTCTTGGTTAACGTCGTAATTAGGGTTCGTTCCTTGCGAGACACTTGGCTACGAACCTCTGCTAGTAAATCGTCAATTTGACTTTGCGTCGGCCGGACTTCAACTGCTGGGTCGAGTATGCCCGTCGGTCGTATCACTTGTTCAATTACGTGTTCAGAAACCTCCATCTCATACGGACCAGGCGTGGCTGAAACAAAAACAACTTGGTTTATACGGTCACTAAATTCTTCAAAATTCAAAGGCCTATTGTCGAGAGCCGAGGGTAAGCGGTATCCGTATTCGACTAATGTTTCCTTTCGTGATCGATCGCCGAGATACATGCCACGTACCTGTGGAACTGAAATATGCGACTCGTCTATGAAAATCAGCCAGTCATCCGGAAAGTAATCAAGTAATGTCCAAGGTCTAGATCCAGGGCCTCGGCCACTCAGGTGGCGTGAGTAATTCTCAATACCTGCACAATATCCCGCTTCACGAATCGTCTCAATGTCATATCGGGTTCGCTCTTCGAGTCGTTGTGCTTCAAGTAACTTGTCAGACGCTCGTAACTGACCTAACACATCTTCAAGTTCAGATTCGATGGAGTTAATCGCATCTGTTAACCGGTCTTTGGAGGTAACAAAGTGTTTGGCTGGATAAATAGATGCTTCTTCAGAATCGCGAAGAATTTCACCAGTCAGCGGATCAAGTGTCACGATTCGCTCCACCTCGTCACCGAAAAAATCAATGCGCACAGCGATATCCTCATATGCAGGAAAAACGGTCAGCGAATCACCTCGAACACGAAAGGTGCCACGGATAAGATTCAGATCGTTACGTGTGTATTGCATCTCGACCAGTTGGCGAATCAACGAACCTCTATTTACATGACGTCCTCGAAATAGTCTCAAGACGAACGATTCATACTCGCCTGGTTCACCGAGCCCATAGATGCAGGACACAGACGCGACAATTACAACGTCACGACGTTCGAAGAGTGCGCGTGTTGCCGCATGGCGCATCTTGTCAATTTCGTCGTTGATATCTGCGTCTTTCGCAATATAAGTATCGGTGCGTGGGATATATGCCTCGGGTTGGTAGTAGTCGTAATACGATACGAAATATTCAACTTCATTCTTGGGGAGTACTTCACGAAATTCACTCACGAGCTGCGCTGCCAAAGTTCGATTTGGTGCGAGGACGAGGGTCGGGCGCTGATAACGCTCGATCACATTGGCCATAGCAAACGTTTTGCCAGTTCCAGTCGCACCAAGCAACGTTAGAGCACGTTCACCAGCCTCTAACCCCGAAACCAACTCCATAACAGCCTGAGGCTGATCTCCAGTAAGTTGAAAATCCGAAACGATCTCGAATTTCTGTGATTCAACTTCGGGCTGCCCTGTAGTAAATGGCAACAGACTGCCTCTCTCACCTCATTATTGTACGTCGTACTTAGTTGCTTCTGAAAAAAGTACACGCATCCATGTAACAACACTCAAAACTTCGGAAAGACAGCACCGATCATCTTTGGTCGTATCCTCTTAGTGAGAATGGATCAGCTGCGCATCTTACATTTTTATCGATTACCAATTTCGCCAATCAGAGAAAATAATCTGACTTCTGGAACTCAACTGGACACCTGCTGTTCCAAAATAGTTCGAAGCAGTGTTTCCAATTCATCGATATCTACGTGCCGCCGCATGGTTTCAGTCACTAACCGTTCAGCTTCCCGATGGGAATACTGAAGAGATTCAAGAGCATCGATAGCATCCTGATAAAGCGGATCGGGAATGCTACTTATCAGTTGAGACACCCCATCACTCTGAAGTAACGCTTCCTGTGTAAGTTTTCCATGCAAATTAGCAACGATGGTTTGCGAAAGTCTTTGACCGATCCCAGGTAACTGACGTAGGGCGGCCACATCCTCGGCCTCGATCCAGCGAGCGATTTCGGACACTGGGTATGTCAGCGCCTTAACAGCCTTCTGAGGTCCAACTTCAGGAACATTAATGAACTTGCGAAAAAAATCTCGTTCTTGTCGATGCTGAAAACCGATGATCAACGGAGTCGGTTGTCTCTCTGATACATGGTAATAAGTGAATATTTCTAGTTTTTCTCCAGATGTCTCAGCAGCTATCCATCCGTGCGCGAAGGCAGGTATCAACACTTCGTATCCGACACCGTTTACCCCAACCCAAGCAATCGATAATTCAGCGTCCCAGCGCAAAAGTTCACCGTGTAAGGAAACAATCATGATCTCGACATCGCTGATTCGTAACGCAATTCCCCAAGGCGAGTCAAAGCCACCGCAAGCGCATCAGCAATATCTAACGGCCCATCAATCTCAGTCAGACCAAGCTGTACAGCAACCATCTGCTTTACTTGTTCTTTTGGAGCCCCTCCCCATCCCGTAACTGATTCCTTTACTGCAGTGGGCGCAAACTCAAATACTGGAATATCCGCTTCGGCAGCAGCAATCATAGCCGCAGCTCTAGTTTCACCAATGACCATAGCCGACCGTACATTAATCGCTACAAACTGCTGCTCAACTGCCAGCTCAGCCGGTTCGTGGTCCGTGAGCAAAGTTCGAACTCCTTCTGCAATATCTTTCAATCGCTCTGCTCGTGGTTGTTTCGTGTGCGTTCGAATTACCCCACAGTCGACCAATTCTCCAGAGATACCGTCACCATCGATGATCCCCCAGCCGGTCACACTTAGACCCGGGTCGATGCCCAATACTCGCCTTGATACCAGTATGTTAGATGTCATCCGCTCAATAGATCCTAGCCAGCTGCCGCTTCAAGCACCGCGTCTGTGAATACTGCATTCGAATGAACCTTCGAAACGTCGTCTAGATCATCGAGTCGTTCAAGCATTCTCAAAGTAGCAACTGCTGTTGCCTCTTCCAGTTCAACATTGTTTTGAGGGATTTTTGCTAGATCAGCACTCTCTACCTTGAAGCCAGCCGAAGTGAGCGCTTCGCGCACTGACTCGGTGCTACCGGGCTGCGTATATACTTCGATAGCTGAGCCGTCAGTGGACTCTTCGACATCAAAAGCTCCCACTTCAATCGCTACAAGCTGAACTTCATCCGGATCACTATCTACAGTGCTAACGTGAATTACGCCCATCGTTTCGAACTGCCAAGCGACAGCACCGTTTTCGGCTAAATTGCCACCACCGCGAGAAAATACAAGCCGTAATTCGGCAACAGTGCGGTTACGATTATCAGTGACTGCATCTACTAGTACAGCTGTGCCTCCAGGCCCGTAGCCTTCATAGGTAACCTCTTCTAGATTGTCCGCGTCGCCATCTCGAGAGCCACGTTGGATCGCACGCTCAATGTTCGCATGAGGCATATTCGAATCTTTAGCTTTACTGATAGCTAGGCGGAGTGATGCATTCATCTCTGGATCGACCCCACCACGAGCGGCCATCGTGATGTCGCGAGCAAGCTTTGTAAAAAGCTGTCCACGCTTGGCATCGATTTTCCCTTTTTTGTGTTTGATAGAGGACCACTTGGAGTGACCGGACATGCGGTACCTCAGCCGTCTTTGTGCCTGTTGCTCTATATTAATAAGTCTCTAATCATGCTACCAAACACCATAAATCGTCCGAAACGTTGAATCGTCAACCTATACGCTAGCGACATTTGCTAACCAAGAGTGACATTATCAATTAGACGAGTCTCTCGTACGTGCACTGCGAGCGAGAGCAGACCCTTACCGAACAATTCACCGTCTAATTCATTCAAGGTTTCTTCATCGGCAAGCGAAATGTAGTCAATCTGAATCAGTGATTCAGCTTCGAGCTCTAATCTGACGAGGTTGCGTAACCTATTTGCGTCTCGCTCACCCGCTATGAAGGCGTCATTTGCAAGTTGCAGACCGCGCGACAATGAAAGCGCGGCTGTGCGTTCCTCTGCTGACAAGTATGCATTTCTCGATGACAACGCAAGTCCGTCTGGATCGCGCACCGTAGCGCAGGCAACTATCTCAATAGGAAGATCAAGATCTCGAACCATACGACGAATCACACGAAGCTGTTGCGCATCTTTTTCTCCAAAATACGCACGGTCTGGTGTTGTTATGTTTAGTAGCTTCAATACCACTGTAGTCACACCGTCAAAATGACCAGGGCGTCGATCGCCCTCAAGGCGATCGCTAATACCACGCACATGCACGTTCGTAGAAAACCCTTTGGGATAAATCAGGTTCGAGGGAGGCGCGAGTACCAAATCAACGCCGTGCTTTTCGAGTGAAGAAAGATCTTCGGATTCATTCGCAGGATAGCGATCGAGGTCTTCATCCTCACCAAATTGAGCCGGATTAAGAAATAGCGTTGAGATTACACTCGCACACTCGTCACGAGCTTGATCAACCAGTGCAAGATGTCCTGCATGAATCCCACCGAGCGTCGGAAACAATCCAACTGGTGGCAAAAGTGTGGCACGAGCTTCTCGAAAAGTTCCGATCGTACGAGCGATATCCACGTCTGGCTTCCTCGAACCTAGCGGATCGACCTATCCGATTGCGCTTCTACTGTCTCAGAAGCGCGAGCAATCAGTTTGAGGTCATGTTCAGCTAATACTCGTTCTGCATCACTGAGATCACTGTCGAGTTCAGGCAAAAGAGTCTTAATCAAATCTAGTGCACGATCATCCATATAAAACGATTCCTTGGCAGTGGGAAATCCACCAATAGTAACTTGTTCTTTTAACGACTTGAGCGCCTCTACGATCTCTTCGCCTAGATTTGCGAACTGGCGAGCATGGCGCGGCTTTAGATCTTCATACAATCCCAGAACATCATGCCATACTTGCACTTGGCCACTACAAAATGGGCCCGCCCCAATACCGATAGTAGGAACGTTAACTCGCTGGGTAATCATCTGCGCTAAAGCTGTAGGCACAAGCTCGAGAACCATCGAATATACCCCCGCTTCCGCGAGAGCTTTTGCATCAGAAATCAGTCGAACAGCATCACGTGGAGTCTTACCTTGCACTCGAAATCCACTAGTCTGATTGACAGATTGGGGCGTAAGTCCAACGTGCCCCATCACAGGAATCCCTGCCTCAACGAGATGTCGTACAGTCTCCGCTGAACGCATTCCGCCTTCAAGCTTTACTGAACCACAGCCAGTCTCCTGGATAATCCGCGTCGCATTCCGTAGTGCATCCTGCCAACCTGATTGATACGATCCGAAAGGCATGTCGACAACTACATGTGCCCGCTGCGCTCCACGAACGACTGCCTTTCCGTGATGGATCATGTCCTCAATAGTGACTGGAACCGTAGAGTCATAACCAAGCACAACCATACCGAGCGTGTCTCCGACAAGCAGAATCGGGATATCAGCGTCATCTGCCATCTGCGCGCTTGGGTAATCGTACGCCGTTAACATGGTGATTGGCTTGCCACGATCACGCATCAGCTGTAAATCTCGAATTTGTACAGGCTGTGTCATCATGCCCTCCGTCTCGGTCTCCTAGGAGATCCAAGCGGCCATCTTTCGATAGATACTATCGACCGATATTCGTTTCTCACTGCGCATGAGCCATGTCAATATCCATCAGTATAGGAATGGCAATCGACCAGTCAAACTAATTCCCAATACCATTTCTCCAATCACTTGCGGACGGCACATCCGCTACTGACGTTGCCTCAGACACAGCTTTAAGGACAGCACGCTCGACGGCGCGAACAGCAAACGCTTCGATCGCCCGGTATCCTACCCAATCGACTTCATATTCTCCTGTGGAAAGACTAAAGATGACGTCACCATCACTTTTTGTGTGAACCGGCCAGATTGTTGATGCAAAACCATCGTGAGCAACAGTGGCGATTCGATTTGTTTCGGTTTTTGTCAAACATGCATTCGTAGCAACTACAGCAAGTGTTGTGTTCTCTGGCAGTTCCTCATCGTCATTTGAGTCCAGAAGTTTCGCGCCTCTGAGTTCACGATCGATATCTAAGAAACTTCGCTCACCTTCGCGAGGTGCAGCAACTAGGCCACCCGTATTCGGGTCGCGAATCGCACCTACAGCATTAACTACCGCTAACGCAGCAACGATAACTCCCGTATCGAGTAGCTCACTCGCTGTTCCCACTCCCCCCTTAAGGGCCTTATCACGGCCAGCAAATTTCGCAACGGTTGCACCAGTACCTGCACCAACTGACCCCATCTCGATGCGACCACTTGTTGCCTTTTTAAAAGCTCGAGCCCCTGAATCCGCTGTTGGATGGGTTGATCGTCCAATAGTTAGATCAAATAAGATCGCCGATGGAACAATCGGGATCACGCTATCTCCGAAATTGAGTCCGACCTTGCGCTCAGCAAGGGCTTCTACAACACCGCTTGCTGCATCAAGCCCGAATGCCGAGCCTCCTGAAAGCACTATAGCGTGCACTTCCTCGACCAAATTGCCTGATCGAAGCAGATCAGTTTCCCGTGTCCCAGGTGCTGCTCCCCGAACATCGACTCCACCTACCGTGCCAGATGGACAAACCACCACTGTGCAGCCAGTAGCAGATCGTCGATCAGTCCAATGCCCAACGCGAATGCCTCGAATATCGGTTAGAGCATCGCGCGCAGTCAACAAGGAAAACTGAACCTAGCTAGCACGGGTGGGCCGCGCCTCTGCGAGATCAGAGGTTACTGGCAATATCCGTATTGGTACGACGTGGTTGATGAAACTGACAGAGCGATTAACATACTCCACAGAGTGTTGAATGTAGTACGAGCAGTGCCCTTTATGTTGAGGTGCGACCCATATTTGATGGTCTCGGTTTAATGAGGCCGCGGCCAAATTGAGGGCGTGCGACTCAGGTACTTCATTATCGATCTCCGCACAAAGCAACAGTACAGGTGCTTCTACTTGATTGATGATGTCAATCGGCTTCAATTCATCCAAATCAGCATCAAAAAACCACCGAGCAAACCAGTGCACTGTCTCAAACATATATGCTGGGATATGCGAATGCTGAAAGCGCAACATCTCACGCACTGATGCAACAGGTGAGTCCGCGATAATACCCGCAATCCCACTCCGACGAGACGCAACCTTAATTGCGAGAGCAGCACCAAACCCGAATCCATGCAGAACCACTGGTAACTGATTCTCTTGTTTCCATAGGTAATCTAACGCTGCATCAAGATCATGATGCTCTCGACTCCCAAGGTGATCACGGCAACCAGAAGATTCCCCTCGACCGCGTAGGTCGAATGAAAGTACGTTGAATCCATGTCTAACGTAATCCCCATGGAGCTTCAGCAATCCTTGCTCCACGTCAGCACGTGTACCCAATCGGTCATGCACAAGTACGACCGTAGCACGCGCTTCGGGCGACTTAACGAACCATCCGTTGAGCGTTAGTCGATCGAAAGTGAGAAACTGAACATCTTGAAAATGTAATCCTAAATCAATGGGCGTCCCTTGAACACGCTGGCGTTTCGTGTGAGTAAGTCGATCCGCTAAGTAGAATGCGGCACTCACGTACGCCAGCATGCTGATAACCAATACCAGACACACAATCAGAACAACTAATATCAAGATCCGCCGCCCGCATAAACCCTAACGTGCATTCCAATGGAAAGGAAAATAGCAGCGGTCTACGAGACGAAGCAACTGTTATATGTTTTGGGCGACCTGATATTCGGCTTGCATATTCGATATCAGTGTTTTTGACAACGAGGACAAAAATGTGTTCCCCGCCCTGCTATTCGAATCTTGCGAATGATCGAACCACAGTGATCGCACGGCTCACCATCACGTCGGAAAACATGTACGTGGGTCTTATGAAACCCTGCCCCACCCAGACCATCCATATAGTTGGAGAACGTCGTTCCGCCGTCGACAAGGGAGCGTTGAAGAGCCGTCACTATGGCATCCCTCAGCCGGGCTACACGACGTGGACCAAGTTCGTGAGCCTTGATACGAGGGTTAATCCTTGCGATATAGCAAGCTTCATCTGCATAAATGTTACCGACACCTGCAGCCACCTTCTGATCAAGAAGCACTGACTTCAAAGGTACCGAACGGCGTGCAAGATGTTCACGTAGCCAACTAACCGTGAAATCGTCCGAAAGCGCATCAGGCCCAACGTTTGGCATAGCATCACGAGGATCTTCAACCACATGCCAAGTCCCAAATTTTCGAAGATCGTTAAACCGAACTACGACCCCATCGTCCATAGACAGTTGTGCGCGTTCGAAGCGATGAGGCTTATCAACCGCTGCAACTACCAATGATCCAGTCATCCGCAAGTGGACAACCCAGGCGCGACCATCATCAAGGTGAGCGATCAGATATTTACCATGGCGATCGAGTGCATCGATTCTGCGACCGGTTAATGTGAATTCAAGTTCATGCGGTGCGTGAGTCACTGCTAGACGTTCTGCACCCTTGTGAATTTTCACAGATTTGATCGTTCGTCCAACAATTATTGGTGCGATTTGCCGTCGAGTCGTTTCCACTTCTGGCAATTCCGGCATAGGACTATCGCTTAACGTGCACGTTCACTCGAGATCTCCCCAAGAAACACCAAGTTTCTCGTCTAGATCCAATGGAACGTCTAGTTCAAGTGATGGCATCAAACGATGAGCAACATCCCGAACATCGTCTAGTTCAGAACTCGGCAACTCGAAGATTAGCTCATCATGAATCTGCAAAATCATCCGTGCCTGTTTGCCTGCCGCACGGCGACTTAACAATTCTCGGTCGATTCCATTCATTGCTATCTTAATAATATCTGAAGCGGTCCCTTGGATTGGCATGTTAATCGCGATACGCTCAGCTGCCTGTCTCAGGTTACGGTTATTCGAGTAAAGGTCTGGTATAGAACGTCTCCGACCAGTGAGAGTTTCGGCATAACCTTTTAGGCGTGTTTCCTCAACAGTTTGCTCTCTCCATGTCTGAACTTTCGGATACGCTTCGAAGTATGCCTCAATGAATGCGTTCGCTTCATCAAAGTCAATCCCCTCACGTTGCGCCAAACCAAAAGCTGTAAGCCCGTAGAGCACTCCGAAATTGAACACTTTCGCGCGGCGACGCATATCGGACGTAACCCCTCCGAGTTCGACGCCAAAAACATTCGCAGCAGTCGATGCGTGAATATCTTGCCCATCCGCAAAGGCTTTTCTGAGTTGGTCGTCGCCGGAGACATGAGCAAGTACACGTAACTCTATCTGCGAATAGTCAATTGAAAGCAATATCGGATCTTCACCGCAATCACGGGCGATAAATGCTCGCCTGACTTGTTGGCCCAAGTCGGTGCGAATCGGAATATTTTGCAAGTTGGGGTCGTTCGAAGAGAGCCGACCAGTTGCCGCAGTCGCCTGTGAAAACACGGTGTGGACACGGTTCGTACGCGGATTGACCTGCAGCGGCAATGAATCAACGTAGGTCGACTTAATCTTTGTTAATTCGCGCCAGCCGAGAATTGCGCTAACAACCGGGTGTGCCTGACGAAGCCCTTCAAGAGCTTTAGCGTCAGTCGTATAACCAGTCTTGGTCTTCCGTGTTCGAGGTAATTCCAATTCTTCAAACAGAACCTGTGACAACTCTTGTGGTGAACCAAGTTTGAACTCATGGCCAACGATGTTGAAGGCCTCTCGTTCGATCTGAGCAATTCGATCCACGAGATCTACCGACAATTTTGCTAATACCGAAGAATCAAGGGCAACACCAAACTGCTCGATCCGAGCAAGCACAGGAATGTGAGGTAAATCGATCTCTTCAAATACCTTCCAAAGCTCACTGTCCTTCAGTGCATCTCTAAGTGGATCTGCTAAGCGAATCAAATAATCGACGTTGCGGGCCGAATACGACGTAACATTTTCGATCGAGGCTGCAGAGAATGGGACAGCCTTACGACCAGTTCCGAGAAAGCTTTTGGGATCTATTGTTTCGACGCCAAGTCGGTCAAATGAGAGATTCTCTAATGTGATATTGAAATCACCAAGCAAATACGCCGCAACCTGCGTGTCGAAATCGATTAATTTCGACCAATCACCTGCCTCGGTTCCTGCAAGGGCGAGTACCCCATATTTAGTATCGTGGCCGATACGCTGAATGTTTTCATCTTGAAACAATGGAAGCACTAACTCAAGGACCGCCGCTCGCGATAATTGCTGGACCAACAGTTGCTCTTCTGCTTCATCAAGAAGCGACTGCTGCCGTTCTTCTTCTGCCGGATCACGGTGACCAAAAGGGATATACCAGCCTTGTTTGGCATCACATGACAAACTGAGCCCAACAACTGAATCTGCAGCCCGGATCGGATGCGAATCATCAGCGATTACTTGAAATGAAAAGCGGCCGACTTTCCTAATTGCGGAAACAACTTCATTGAGGCCATCAATGCTAGTAACAGCCTCGTATCGACCGATATCAGTGAAATTCGACGTCGATTTCGAGGACACTTCACGTGCAGATTGTGGAAGGCGATTCATCAGTGATCGGAACTCAAGTGATTGAAACAGTTCTAGAACCCGTTCGCGGTCGTAATCACGTAGCTCCGCACCCTCAAGAGATAATTCGAGGTCAGGAATATTCTTTTCGATAGTCGCAAGTTCCCTTGAAAGTCGAGCTTCATCAATTCCGAGGGATAGCGCATTCTTCGCCCGAACTGGCTTAAGCTCTTCGAGATGCTCAATCATCTCTTCTAAAGATCCCCAATCAGCAATCAGTTGTTTTGCGCCTTTTTCTCCAATGCCTTTCACTCCGGGAATATTGTCGGAACTATCGCCAACCAAGGCTTTGTAATCGATCATCTGTTTGGGCTCAAAACCCCAACGATCTTTAACCGCGGCCTCGTCATACATGACATAGTCACGTTGATAGAGACGGTACATATACACCCTGACACCTGGTTCCACTAGCTGCACGATGTCGTTATCGAGTGTGACAATCACTGTTTCAATACCCTGTTCGACGGCCTGTCGTGCGAAAGTTCCTAAGACATCATCTGCTTCATATCCATCACGCTCGACAAGTGGAATATGAAACGCTTCAAGAATTTCCCTAATACGATCGAATTGCGGAATCAAATCTTCGGGTGTCGGCGGGCGATTAGCTTTATAGCGCTCGTCAACTGCTTTACGAAACGTCTCAGATGAAGCATCCCAAGCAGCAATTACATGAGTGGGCTTAAGTTCATCAAATACCGTCAACAGGCTATTCGCATAACCATAAACGGCAGCAACCGCCTCCCCTGTGCGCCGCACGGTTATTACATCTCGAAGCGCATAGTACGAACGAAAAATAATGCCGTGCGAATCAAGAATGACGAGCAGCGGTTTGCGATCCGCTTGTTCACGATCATCTGATTCAAGACTATTTGACCGGTTCTTAGACTTACTCTTAGATGTCACTTAGTCAGTATAGCTCGGACCGCTATCATGCTTGACCCCTGTCCTATTCGAATCTGCCCCGTAAACTGCGCCCGATGACTCGTTACCATCTCATGTTAATGCTTGCACTCCGCCGCATGTCAGGTAATTGGCGGCTGCTGTCTAGTGTTGGGCTGGGAACAATAGTCGCTGGTGCGATTCTCTCCGCTACGATCATTTACGCCGATACTATCCGTGACGTCGGACTCAAGTTCGCTATCGAGCAGCTCGACCCAGTCGATCTCGATGTCCAGGTTT
The DNA here is from genome assembly GCA_002455955.1 of Dehalococcoidia bacterium UBA6627. Taxonomy (GTDB): domain Bacteria; phylum Chloroflexota; class Dehalococcoidia; order UBA2979; family UBA2979; genus UBA6627. The sequence continues at coordinate 9,055 of DKLZ01000065.1, read as the reverse complement.
CTAGAAGTTCACAAACAGGAGACCTGACCAATTATCAACGCTCCGAAAGTTACGTTGGCGGAGCAGTAACAAATGCCCTCGCACCTGTAGCTGCAAGCGTTGTGCGCCAAGGCTCAAGTGCGACATTCTTTCCAGTTCCAACCGGATCAGTTCCCAACCTAGAGGACAATCAGCGTCTCCGCGGGAACATCATGTTTCGATCTGATTTTGATGCATTTGTGAGAACACGTGATGGTGAAATTCCAACGGTAATGCCTCCTGCATCAGAGGGGCCGTTGATCGCTGCCGTTGGCGCAAACACAGCACAAACTGTCGGGATATCCGTTGGTGACACGTTCGATTTGTTTCCTTTTTGGGATGAGCAAGCCTCACCTCTACCTGTGCTAATCGTCGGAATCATTGAAGCTCACGACCCCGAAGATCGCTACTGGGCGGGTGACAGACATGCTGTCGACGCTCCAATTCGAACTTGGGACACAGTACTCTTTCATGTGCCGGAGAGCACGTTCTTTGGAGTACTCGCACATCGTTTTCCAGAAGTCTCCGTCGACTATGACAGTATCTTTCAGGTGCGGCTGGAATCATTAAGTGCCCGTAATGCCACACGAATAGCAGACGGTTTAACCGGACTGCAAGCAGAGATAAGTCAAACCGAAAAACGAACACGAGCTACCACGGAACTGACGTCGGTACTGCATACCTTCGACGACAAATTGTTCTTCACTCGCATCCCCCTGTTCATCTTGCTGCTCCAGATCGGCGGTATAGCGACGTACTACCTCGTAATGGTCAGCACCATGGTTGCCGAACGTCAGACAACTGAAATCGTGACGCTCCGGAGTCGCGGGGCAACTACCGGACAATTGCTTACGCAATACGGAATTGAAGGCGCAATACTAGCTGCGCTCGCGATTGTTGTAGGGCCTCCACTTGCGGCCTCGGTAATTGCCTTACTAGGTCTAACCCCTGCCTTCTCGGATCTCTCTGGTGGTGGCTTTTTGGAGGTCAGTTTGTCCGGTCAGGCCTATGCACTTGCAGGGTTAGGCGCACTTATAGCATTCGCCGCAGTGGTTCTTCCTGCCTGGCTTGCAACACGTCGCACTATCGTTGAATTTAAGCGTGCCCTAGCACGCCCGCAGCCGACTCCTGGATTTCTACGCTACTACATGGACGTTGCATTGGTATTGTTCGCAGCAATCATCTTCTGGCGACTATCGCAACAAGAAACACTCATCACCGAAAACCTGTTCGGCGACACTCATGCTGACCCGTTCCTGCTTGCGACACCAGCTGTATTCATGGTTACAGTTGGCGTTGTATTTCTCAGACTCTTCCCTCTGCTATTGCGAATCGTTGCCTGGTTAGTTGAACAAACAGGCAGTGTCGCTGCTATGTTCAGCCTTCGGTCACTAGTTCGTAACCCGAGACACTACAGCCGCTTGGTATTACTCCTGATGTTCGCTACCGGGGTTGGCATGTTTGGTGCAACTTTTTCTGCCACTCTCGACCAATCATACAAAGAACGCGCGTATTACCTCACCGGCAGTGATATTCGTGCCGCTGACATGCAAGCCATACCTGAGGGAAGCCCCGACACTTTCCGTCATCATGTGCAAGCCATCGAGGCCGAAGTAGGTATGCCCGTGATGCGCACTGGAGGCACCATTGAAATGCTCGGCCGATTCGAGCGCGTCGAACTAATCGGAGTCGATCCCGAATTTTTCGAAGAAGTAACGTTTTGGCGTAACGACTTTTCGGCGATCATGCTCCATGAGATCGTCAACACCTTGTCAGCCAACGAACCGCCAATTCGTGAAGGCATATCGATACCAGAAAGTGCTCAAGAGGCTGGAATATGGTTGAAAGCTCCGAATATACGAGGTCCTATTTCTGCAGCTTTGATATTGCGCGATGCGAACGGAGTTCTTGGCGAATTCAACTTCGGTAAACTTACTCCAGATGATGAAGTAGTAAGTGAGTGGAGATTCTTCAGCACTTCGCTAAGTAAACAAACTGGCATCCATGGGCAATTTCTCGACCGTGATCCGCTAACCTCTCCACTTACCCTCGAAGCCATTCGATTGACAACCGGAAGCCGTATCGCCGGTTCAAGTGGCACTGTCTTATTGGGCTCACTCTACGTAAGCGAAGAACATACGCAATGCAAGATGCCGGCGGAGAAGAACGCTCAGGACGTATCTAGGAAGTCAACAACCGCTACTGCATGCGAAATATCTGCGAATAATACCTCCAGAGACGAAAGTTTCCTTGTAGCCGATTTCACGGATTCACGCTTTGAACCGATCAACGGATTCCTCAAGACAATGGCTAACGATTTCTTAGGGAAAACGACTGACGCTCCTCCCGGGGCATCAGTCGCCGCTTTATTGGAATGGCAGTCTGCTGAGCGATCGTCACAAATCCATGGGATTCGAGAACAATATGACGAGAAACCAATCAATATCATCCTCTCAAAAAAAACGGCGACATTATTAGCACTAGAGCCTGGAGACCCTGTTTCATTGTTGGCAGCCTCCCGAATTCACAGCGCTGTTTTCTCTGGAACACTGAACTTGTTTCCTACTTTCAAACAAAACGAATCGAGTTCCGGAGTTGCCCTTGTTAACGCGAATCGACTAATCCAAAGCGCGCAAGCTGCTCAAGCTAATGTAGGAACCGGATACAACGAAGCTTGGTTTCGTACCTCCGATCCAGAAACAACCCTTGAATCTTTGGAGAGGTTCGAACCTCTCACACAAATATCTGCCGAGAAAGAATTATTGGTCCAGCAACAGGATCCACTGGTGGCAGCTGGGTGGTCTGGAATTCTGTCTATCTCATTTGGAGCTGTCCTCGCTCTCTCTGGAATCGGATTCGTCGTCTACTCATACTTAAGCGCTCAACAACGTGGACTCGAATTCGCAATACTCCAAACTTTAGGGTTTTCTCGGCTTCAAGTATTCACAGCAGTACTCGTTGAGCAAATCTTTGTCATCGTGACCGGGATGGCTCTCGGAACACTTGTTGGGCTTCAAATCGGCCGTCTCATGATGGGTTTCATAGGTACCGATGAGAGCGGAAGTGAAGTTATTCCGCCATTCTTATTGGCGGTGTCATGGCCACAAGTTTTCGTAGTATGGGGAATTCTTGGAGTCGTGTTTCTACTAACGATCACAGGGGTAGTTCTATTGTACTTTCGCCTTGCCGTGCATCGTGCGCTCCGAATAGGTGACACATAAGCAAACGCACCCATTGCATCGAGTAAACCAGATAGTGGAGAATTCAAACAATGAACCCGACAACTGATGAACAGACATATATCCACTGTGAAGACTTGTTTAAGATCTACAAGACCGAGGACTTAGAAGTAGTAGCTCTGCGTGGCCTCGATTTGCGTGTTTCTCGAGGTGAAATGATGGCGATCGTCGGAGCATCGGGGTCAGGCAAATCAACTTTACTCAACATCTTGTCGGGTCTCGATCAACCATCCGCAGGTCGCGTAAGGGTTGGCTCACGAGACCTGCTCACGATGACTGATGACGATCTAGTTGCATATCGACGCTCCGAGGTAGGATTTATTTGGCAGCAAACCTCGCGCAACCTAATCCCCTATCTGAACGCGCGACAAAATGTCGCCGTACCAATGATTCTCGAAGGGCGCACACCCGATGAGGCAGGAGACCGAGCCGATTTTCTCCTAGAGGAAATCGGCCTCATACACAAACGAGAGCGACGTCCTGTCGAGCTCTCAGGCGGCGAACAACAGCGAGTTGCGATCGGCATCGCTCTCGCAAACGGTCCACCTTTACTATTAGCGGATGAACCCACCGGGGAACTAGATACCTCGACTGCTGACGAAGTATTTCAGGTTTTTCATCGTTTGAACGAGTCGATGGGAGTCACGATTGTAATCGTTTCCCATGACCGAGGAATCACTAGCCGGGTCGATCGAGTCGTCGCTATGCGCGATGGCCGCACGAGTTCAGAAATCGTACGTTATGTTCAGTTTTCACAGGGCAAGGGTGAGTTCACTGAGGAATTTTCGGTAGTAGACCGATCGGGACGCTTGCAAATACCTCACGAGTACTTGGAACAGTTAGGAATAGACCGGCGCGCACGCGTGAACATTAACCAAGACCACGTAGAAGTGCACCCTGAACAATCAGCATCCAAAAAACAGCCTCGATGGAAGCAATCATGATCAGTTCCGAAAGCTCAATTGTGCGAGTGCAAAGCGCGAGTCGCATATTCCATTCCGCTGGGGTCCCTGTGCATGCAGTAAGGAATGTTTCACTCGAAGTCGCTCAAGGAGAATTTCTCGCAATTGTCGGGCGGTCAGGTTCAGGTAAGACTACACTACTCAACTTAATCGCCGGACTCGATCGGCCTAACGCCGGTTCCATCATGATTGCCGGAGAAGAGATTACACACTATAACGATCGCCAAATTTCCAATTTCCGTCGTCACACAATAGGATTCGTCTTTCAGTCGTTCGGGCTTCTACCGCTTCTATCAGCCAATGAGAACATCGATCTAGCGCTCCGAATCGCCGGAAAAAATTCCAGTGAACGTAATCTCCGCACTGCAGAGCTGCTAGAACAAGTTGGACTTACATCGCGAGCAAATCACCGGCCATATGAACTCTCGGGCGGTGAACAGCAGCGTATTGCTGTCGCTCGGGCACTAGCAAACACGCCGCCACTGTTGATTGCTGATGAGCCAACAGGTGAACTCGATTCCACCATAGGTGCCCAGATATTCGAATTATTGCGCAATGTCGCAGACTCAGGTGTAACAGTGATTACTGCGACTCACGACCCTTTCGTAATCGAGCATGTGGACCGTGTCATCGAGATGGAAGATGGTGCGATCAGCGATAGCGAACTAGGAGCCAGATCTATCAAGAAGGAATCTGAACAAAATAACTCACCAATTGAACCTGTACTAAAACGATAAAATGTCGGTAGTGCATATCATTACTGCGACGCTCCGATCAGACAGTGATCAACAGGAACTCGAGCACGCATGGGACGCTGCATCGACGCTAGCTGACTCACAAGAAGTTACAGCCTGCCACGTAGGCCGATCACCAAACCACCTTGTCACCGCGGTCTGGCTCTCTAACCAAGGCAGTCTAGAAATCTTCGCTGCATCGGAACCACACATGAAGTTTGTCATGGAGCGCCTTGCACACATTATCGAGGGCATGTGGAGCGTATCCATCTCAGTAGAACGAGAACCTCCGCACTCAACTCCCGACGCGCTTTGGGCGTTTGCCATCCCAGAAATTGATGGTGTGTTCGAATGGCAAATCGAACGCCAAATTGATGCCGTAAACAATCTACCTGGCGAAAGCTGGGCCGGTCGAACAATTGAGGAACGGGAGCAATACCGAGCTGGAGGAGTGATACTTCTAAGCGGCAGCGAAATAGATGATTTCTGCACAAATCGCGAGACGATCGAGATCGACACACTGATACTCAATTCCACTTTCACACGAACCTAGTAAATAGGCTCCAGACCAAAATCCGAGAATATGCACCACATCGATTTTGCGGGGGCCTACAATTCACCTGCAGCATTAGTTATTCGTATCTACCAGACGAAAAATTATGTCGCCGTTATCCCACTGCAAAATCTGATGGGGCAAATCAATGCTGATCCAGGCGCTCCGAATCGCGCGCCCGTTACGGACGATCAATCGCCAAGCTTCGAATGTGCCCGCAGGCACTGCAATCGTTTCAATCGCGGGAGTCTGAATATTAACTGTCTGTTGAGTGTTCTCGATCGGATTCACCGAAACATAGTTCAAATCTAATTCCTCATTAAAATCAAGCGTCCGCCAAAGCCACAACGAAGATTCGTTGTCGTAATAGTTTCTCTGCAATTCAAGTTCATCCCGATCATTCGCACCATTGGCAACACTCGTGATTGTCAATAAATCGCCATCTCCTTCGTTTGAATATCCCCATTCCCACACTTGACGATCTTGTTCTCCATCACGATTCAAACTCCGGGCCTCACGCAGAGCTCCAAACGGAGCAAGTGTGGTCAAATCGACTGCCAGATCGGTAACGTCAGTTGCTGATGACTGAACTTCATTCGAAACACTCTTGTAATTCTGTGTCAGTATGAAACGAGACCCTTCAATATGCGCCGAAAGTTCACCATGACCGATAAGAACTCCATCTATATCGACCAATTCATACATCAACCGTTCACCGTCGATAAACGGAACTTTCGTTACGATTGGAGAAGTCTGCGCAGTCGGGGTCGCACTGTTGCATGCAACCACCAACACAGCGACTAGAAAACCTATAGCAAATAACAAGCTACTTTGTATTTGAATGATATTTATCCGTTAGCTAGGGTGGCGACCACTTCACGCACCACCTCGATTGCTTCTTCAATTTGCCTGGCTGATACATCCAAATGAGTTACCATTCGGATTCGATTTGGTGTACCACTGCACAGCACACCCCGCTCCGCCAGTGATGCTTGCAATTCACTACCTTGGATCCCCTCTGGCTCAAAGAACACCATGTTGGTCGCAATATCGGATACAGCGAGCTTTATCCCTGAAATCGAAACGAGGCCGTCGGCGAGACGACGCGCATTCACGTGGTCATCCTTGAGTCGTTCTACGTGGTGTTCCAGTGCGTATTGAGCAGCCGCCGCAAGAATCCCTGATTGACGCATCCCGCCGCCGACCTGGCGTCTGATAGGTCGTGCTCGATCTATAAATTCGACCGATCCGGTCAACACAGAGCCGACTGGTGCTCCAAGGCCTTTCGAGAAACAGAACGAGGCACTATCCGCATTCTCAAGCAACGTCGCAGCATCCGTTTCAAGCGCAACTGCAGCATTAAAGATACGAGCCCCATCGACATGCACAGAAGCTCCGGCATTATGTGCCACCTCTGCAATATCGCGCATTTCTGCTGCAGGGATTGCGGCACCACCACAACGATTCTGTGTGTTTTCCAGACAAACAAGAGCCGTGCGTGGAATGCCCTCAGCAGTGCCAGGAATTGCTTCTCTGATCGATGATCGCACCTGGTCTGCGTCTATGTGCCCATTCTTGTCGTTAGCCACTGTTCGTAAACTTATCCCGCCGAGGGCAGGTGCGCCAATTCCTTCGTGATGAAGAATATGGGCTTCAGATCCGACAATCGCTTCATCACCGCGTCCACAATGCGTGAGAAGCGCCACAAGATTTGCCATCGTGCCACTAGGCAAAAAAAGCGCTGCTTCTTTACCAGTAACAGCGGCCGCTTCAGCCTCAAGCACCTTCACAGATGAATCATCATCGAGCACATCGTCACCGAGGTCAGCAGCTACCATCGCCTCAAGCATCGGAGGAACGGGCATCGTAACCGTGTCAGATCGAAGGTCGATTCTATCTGGCATTTTCGACTCCGACCGTAATGAATTAAGGGGAGTTCGAAGCGTATCAGATGGCGCTCCGAACGGCTCTGAACTGTCTTGAATAACTACGAGGAAGTCGTGCTATCTAACTCGTGCCACTACGTTCCCAGACTGTCTCCCAGCCTTCGCCTCCACGAATCGCGCTAACTAGCTCATCACGTTCTAACTGGAATGCTCGTTCGAACGCGAGACCTACCTGTTCAACTGCCTCAAGTCCTCCAAGTTCAAAGAAACGTTCCTCAAGCCTCTTCCACAGACCCAAGTTCTTCAAAACCTGGACACTTTGCTTCCATTGGAAGACAGTGATCTGCTCTGGAGGGGACATCCCCGGACGAGCTTTCTCTAAGAATCGATAACGCTCCCGACCCGAATTCACTGGTGGTACAACCTGAATGAACACTTCCCCGGCATCGTTCTGACGTGCATCGACAAGTAATCGTTGATCTATACGGTCGAAGCGCACGACAAAAACGTCTGCCTCGTCTATCACTTCACGCAGCGCAGCTAGGTTGACGTCGAATTCAGCATCCATACAGTGATCTTACCTCACACTTGCACTCGCTGTGCCGGCTTAGAAATTGATCCTATTTCCAGCCCTCGCGCAGCTGATAATTGCGATCAAAATACGGAACGCGAATCAAACCTGACATTTGCATGCCGAAAATGATCAATAACACACCACCGATTCGCGTCAGTGTATCTGAGTGTTGCTGAACCGAATTTCCAACAAATCCTAGTGAGGCCCCAATAAACGCGAACACGACTGTGAAACCAATTACAAAGGACATCGAGTGGATGAAAAGATGCCATCTGACGGTAGAGTTCGAATCGTCTCGCAAAACTGATTCACCGGCGATATTCACGAGGTACACAGGTACCAACGGAAGTACGCAGGGTGATAGGAATGAAGCAGTCCCACCGAAGAACGCAATCATCGGTCCAAACTTCCCCTTGATGCCATCAGTCAAATCTTTTTCAACCAAAGATGTCTGATCGAAGAGAAAGCCAAAATTTTGGAAATAACGGTTGAGCCGACTGAACTCATCGAGCAACATCAAAACGCCAACAAAAATAAAGACCGCCCCACCAGCGATCATCAATTTCCCCGTATATGGCTGCATCTTGCGTAATCGTGGTGACAACCAACTGAAAAATACGGCTAGAGCAATAAACCAGACACCCAAGCCAAGTGCGTAGAACGTTAACAGGAGTGCGCCTTGGCCCGCCGTGTTCGAAGTAGCAGCTAGAGTTAAAACGACACCCAAAATCGGTCCGATACAAGGAGTCCACGCAACCGAGAAAGCTACCCCTATAGCAAATGAACGTGGATAACCGTGAGTCCAGAATCCGACATCGTCACGGTTCACACACTCAATCGTTGGTGGTACCTCTGAAGATTCCGCTGGTGTCAACGGTGCCACCTCTCGACAAACAAGTAACTGCAACCTCTCTCACAACTTGGTGAGTATCAACGTTCAAGATTGAGTACGTATTGTCAGACGGTAGTATCCCACGTGGCATCGCGGTTAGCATTTATAGTGCGCTATAGACAGCCGGAATGATCAGGGGTGCGGATGGAGTTCATCGCCGCAGCTGCGCTCGGACTCACGATCAGCGTTGCTGTATT
>DKLZ01000076.1 GCA_002455955.1 Dehalococcoidia bacterium UBA6627 | reverse complement strand
AATCGCGAATACGATCCCTCCACGTGCGGAGCTGTCCAATTTTGACAACATCACACTGGTTACATCAGCAGCTTCCGCAAACGATCGTGCTTGTGATAATCCGTTCTGCCCAGTTGTTGCGTCGAGTACGAGCAGCACTTCATCAGGGCCACGTTCTACATGCCGTTCAATCACTTTTCGAACTTTCGCAAGTTCGTCCATGAGATTTTTCTTGCTCTGAAGTCGACCTGCCGTATCGATCATTACTACATCATGACCTCGTGCCCTTGCAGCTTCGATCGTGTCATATGCAATCGCTGCCGGATCAGCACCTTGCTGATGAGCGACCACATCGAAATCGAGACGCTTGCCCCAATTTTGAAGTTGATCGATCGCAGCTGCACGAAACGTGTCGCCCGCGGCGGCGATAACTGTCCGTCCTTCCTCTTGATAGGCAAAAGCCAAGCGGCCAATCGCAGTTGTTTTTCCACTACCGTTGACTCCGACAACCAGGATCACCCATGGGTGATCGGGCTCGACATAATCACCTTGTTGCCCCCAAAGTCGTCCAGCTGCTTGTTCGTTCGGTACCTGAAGAATCGCCAAGAGTTCGCTCCGCAACAATCGTCGGACATCTTCTGACGTCTCCGGATCATGTGCTCGAACTCGGTCGAGAATTTCCATGGTCGTATTCACGCCAGTATCAGCACCGATCAGTACTTCTTCGAGTGATTCCCAGAGTTCCTCTGTGATATCTGAACTACGAAATAACTCACCCATTCGCCCAAGAAAGGAACGGCGTGTGCGAACAAGTGCTCGGTCAGTAGCTACGTCACTTTCTTTAGTCCGACCAAATAATTTCACAGCCACTTCCCTTAGATCATGCATGAAGTGCTTTCCAACAACCGCAGAAAAGCACTTCATGCCCGCCGTCGGAAAAGATTACGCCGATCGTACTTGGTCATAGACCGCAGAACTATGACGAATCTCTGGAACAGGAATTTTTATCTGCTTACGCAGAAATCGGTTCAGCTTGATCAACTAGCAACGAAAGTACTTGGGATGACGAATCATCGGCCATCGAAACACCATAGATGGCATCACCTGCTTCGATCGTTGCCCGGTTGTGGGATATCACGACAAATTGAGTGCGTTCTCTCAGCTCACGCAGTGTGTCAACAAATCGTCCAACGTTTGCCTCGTCAAGTGCAGCATCAACTTCGTCGAGCACCACGACGGGCGCCGGATTGACCGAAAGCAAAGCGAATAACAGTGCTACTGACGTCATCGAACGTTCGCCACCAGATAGGATGTTAAGGTTCGATATCCTTTTGCCTGGCGGCTGTGCCACAATTTCGACTCCTGGCTCGGAGTCTGCGTCATCATCGTCTTCAAGTAATCGTAGCTCAGCCGATCCTCCACCGAAGAAGCGTTTGAAGTACTCCCCGAAGCGGGTGTTGACTGAATCAAATGTTTCCACGAATCGCTCACGAATTAGCCGTCTTAGCTGTCGAATCGCCGTTCGGAGTTCGGTCTCTGCTGCCTCGAGGTCATCAACTTGGCCGGTTAAGAATTCATGTCGCTCTTCTTCTTCACTTAGATCTTCTAATGCCTCCAGATTGACTGGACCAAGCTTGCGAATTTCTCCCCGTAATTCATGGATTCGATCACGCAACGCTGGAATATCTACCTCGGCACCACCCGCGATACCTGCCGGTAACGAAACCATGGCGCCTTCCGAATGCTGCTCCGCCTGCTCATTCACATCAGCATTTTCCACAGGCTCATGCATTATCGGACGGACACGACCGTCTGTTTGAACTTCCATTCCTTCATCAACTACCTGTTCGTTGATTTGCTGCACGCGCAGAGCTTGCTCTTTCACTGCTGTCTCGTGAGACAGCATCTCACGTTCAACTTCGAGCAAGTTCCGCTGGATATCTCGTCGCTGAATAGACAGCTCGCGCTCTTCTTCTTCGTATTGAGCAACCGCGGCATGAATTGGACCGACAGCAGACTTCGACGTTTCATGTTCGCTTCTATTGTTCGCTAGTCGTGCTCGATAATCGGTCAGAGAGAGTTCAAGATCTTGTTGCTCACGAGTTAATGTTGCGAGTTGGCTTGTTTGCTGTTCGACCTGCTCACTCAAACGCCTCTGCTCTTCTTCTCGATCGTGGCGTCGAGCGGATTCAGCCCGCTGTTCCGCCTCACGTGAGGCGAGTGTTTGGGTCGCTTCGTCTACACGAAGGACAACTTCGTCACGTTCACTCGTGATCGATGCGGATCGATCACGCAATCCGGCGATCGTCATTTCGAGGGTACTCAGTGATTGAGAACAAGCATCCAGACGTTCGTGGGTAGCAATTTCCAATTCCTCGGACCGTTGATCACTATCGATCACGGAGCGCAATGCACGAAGTTCAGACAATACTTGAGCATATGTGCGACGTTCTCGTGCTCGCTCTTGATCTAACCGCCGTCCTTCAAGATGCATCGCATCAAGACGTTCACGTTGGTCCAGAATCATGACTCGTGACTCACGCACTGTTGTCGATGCTCGTTCGGCATCCTGCCTCGCGATATTCAACCGTTCAGTCACCGCATTAATCTGCCCAGGAAGTGCTTCGAGTTCTCTGCGCAAACCGAACAGTTCAGAACCAGCACCGGCTTTACCGCCATACATAGAACCATCTTCACGCAACAGTATTCCGTCGCGCGTGACCACTGATCCGAGTCCCCGACGGACCATTTGCCGTGCAATCTTGAGATCGTCAACCACGATTACTCGACCAAGCAACGTGTCTACCAGTTTCCGATATTTCTGATCTGTTCTTACAAGTCGCGCAGCAACTCCGATTACGCCTCGCTCGTTGAATAAGTTCACTGGGAACACATGCTCCACTCGATCAAGTGGATAAATACTGACTGAACCGACTTCGGTATCGCGCAGATAATCTATCGCCGCAACTGCGTCCGATTCGCTTTCGACAACAACAGCTGAAAGTTGCTCTGCCAATGCTGCTTCGATCGCTGGTTCTAGACCTTTCGGAACACGAATCAATCGACTTAGCAGATCGACCACTCCTACTAAAGGTTCATCAATGTCTGACTGTGTCATCGCAGCTGCATTTAGGATTGCTCTTGGCGCACCTTGCGCTGAACTAAGGCTCAGTGTGAGTTGATCTAGCAATTCTCGACGCTGATCCAACGCGTTGAGTTCCATTTCAATGTCTCGGCATCGGGCGGCAGCCTCTTCATGTGCGATTTGTCCTCGCTCCAATGCCGTTTCCACAGCATCTCGCTTCTCTCGTATATCGTTCACTCGTTGGGCAGTTTCTGTTATTGCTCGACGGCGTTCTGGCGACCGTTGGCGATAAGCTCTCAACCCATTGGTTAGAACTACAAATCGCTCCGCTGCTTCATTCCTCGCCTGTTCACTATTCTCTCTTTCGAGGGTTTGTTCAAGAATCCTTCGTTCACAATCTTCGCGTTCAGCTTCTAACCGCTCGCGTCTCGCTTCCGCCTCTGCAAGCTCACGCAATGCTGCTCTTGTCGCTTCATCAGCTGCAACAAGACCTTCTCGTTCACGGGCTAGTTTGCTGCTCGCGCTCTCAACTGCTGCGACCAACTCAGCCAAAACGAGCGTGTCATCCTGACCATCAGCTGTAACTAGGACTGCACTGACTGCTACCTCGAGCTCAGATCGTCGAGTATCGATGAGCTGTAAGCGCTGTTCCGCGAGAGCAACTGCTTGTTCCAGTCGTAATCCATCTTCAGCGAGTTCACGCTCTTTAACTTGTTCACGATCGAGTATCGTACGGTGTTCTTCAAGGGATACCGTTAGACTTTCGAATCGTTCTTCGAGTTTTGCTACGTCTGATCGTGCATCGGCAAAAGCTTTCGCACTTTGGTCGTGATCACCTTTTGCCTTGGCATGAATATCAGACGCAGAACGTAGTTCATGCTCGAAAAAGACCTGTAATGAATCCGATAGCTCCGATGCTAAACCTCGATAGCTTTCGGCTCGACGTGATTGTCGCTCAAGCTGACGCAGGCGAGGTTCAATTTCGTGGAGCAATCTGCGCACTTGCCCGAGATTGTCTCGCGTCTCACTTAAGCGGCGTTCTGAAAGTGTCAACTGATGACGATGTCGTCGGAGATCAGCAGCATCCTCAATTAATTGCCGGCGCTGGCCAGGACGTAATGCAAGAACTTCGTCTACGAGGCCCTGAGACATGTGTGCATAGGAGTTCTGACCAACTTGAGCCCGTCGAAACAGATCCAACACATCGCTCAATCGCACCTGTTGACCGTTAATCAGATATTCATTGTCCCCTGAACGGTGAGCGCGACGAGTTACTGATACCTCGGTGAAATCAATCGGCATCCAACCATCGCTGTTGTCGAGCGTTAGTGTAACTTCCGCCATTCCCATCTGACGCCGCTTATCTGAACCTGAAAAGATCACATCCTCAGTCTTTCGAGCACGAATTTGACGTGACGATTGCTCACCCAATGCCCATCGGATCGCATCGGCTACATTCGACTTCCCGGAACCATTCGGACCTACAATCACACTCATACCTGGCCCGAACTCAAAATGTTGCCGTTCGGCAAACGCTTTGAATCCGTGTACTTCAAGTCTTTGCAAGTACACTACTGACCTTCCTCATCGGTTATCTGACATGAATGACCGTTCGCTTCACCAAGGTTTGAACGTATCGTCCCTAGCGCGCTTAATGCCGCTTCCTTCTCAGCTTGCTGTTTACTATTACCTGAACCACGGCCTAGCTCTTTTCCGTCTATCTCAACAGCAATCTCGAAATAGCGTCGATGATCGGGACCTGACTCCCTGATGAGTACGTATTCCGGTCTAGAAGATTCATCAGAATCAGATGATGGACTGCGCTGAACAAGTTCCTGCAACGTACCTTTCGGATTTAGTTCTTCTGGATTCGCGGTCAATTTCGCGAAATCTCCCGCAAGTGTCGTTTGAACAAATTGGTTTGCAGCATCGAGACCTGCATCGAGATAGACAGCTCCAACTACGGCTTCATAGGCGCGCTCAAGATTTCCTTCACGCTCTCGTCCACCGGTCTGCTCTTCACCACGACCGAGTCGTAAAAATCTCCCTATTTTCAGCGATTTCGCTACACGTGACAGCGTCGGGCCACAGACAAGATATGCACGCCATTCCGTGAGGTTGCCTTCAGTCACATCAGGAAAATGCTGGTAGAGACTGCGCGCAACAATCATCCCCAGTACGGCATCACCCAGAAATTCCAGGCGTTCGTTATCCTCTGTTTCATCTTCCGGGTGTTCATTAGCAAAGGATGGATGAGTCAGCGCCATTCGAAGAAGTCGCTGCTCACTGAATGAGACCTGTAGATAATTCTCCAATTCGGAGAATTCAGCAGGTCCATCTGCGCTGGAACTAAGCTCGGAATTAGTGTTCACAACACAAACCTCGGGGGAGAGGAATTCTTCATGAGCAAACAGCACTGTGGAGCGCAAGATGGCGTTCACGCCTAAACTCCCAGCGTACGCGCCCCACTATGCGTACGATTACAGCGGATAAAGCTCGGGTAACCGGCCTAAATCCTCTCGGTTACAACATGCTAGGAACCCGATTCGGTGGTGTCAAGGAATGGATAAACTGCTTACGCGGCCTAGCATTCAATCTTTCATGGATTCGGTCGACTCAAGATCGCGGCACTTGCTCGAAATTGTCACGTCACACGCCAAACATTCCGAGCTAGAGCTTTGGGTGGTAGGAGGTACGGTCCGAGACGCATTAGTAGGTCACCCTTTCATCGACCTAGACCTCGCTGTTGATCGAAATCCAGAGATGTTAGCTGAAGCCGTCGCAAGCGTTACGCAAGGCAGCATTCACTCAGAGAAACGATTTGGCACCGCATCGATCGTTAATGGCAATACGCTTATCGATATAGCAACTTTACGTACAGAAACCTATACGTCACCCGGAGCGCTTCCGAAAGTTCAATTGGGTGCAACAATCGAAGCCGATCTCGGCCGTCGAGATTTCAACGTGAACGCACTAGCCCTCGCGCTTACAGGGTCACGATCTGGCGAATTTATTGATTTATTCGATGGTCTCGCTGACTTGTCTCACCACAGATTCCGCGTGCTTCGAGACGATACTTTCGAGCAAGATGCGACTCGCCTATGGCGTGCGGCGCGTCTTTCTGTTCATCGCGACCTACATCCAACAACTTCAACGCTTGCCAAAATTATCGATGGTGCGCGTTGGATAAACACAATCTCAGGTGATCGCCTCAGAGCTGAATTCACGCTGATCGCTGAGCGCGGCCGGGCTGCTCGCACATTAAAGCTGCTCGAAGAATGGGGGGTAATCGAAAACACGAGCGCGGCACTCTCACTATCGACCCAAGCGCTAAAGGCACTTCGATATCGTTGGCGGCCACTCCCACTAGAGCGACTTATAGCCATTCTGCTCGCGTACAGTGAGCCGCGTGCTCGTACACACGCACTGCGGAGACTGAACACGTCAAATGCAATAAATAGAACGGTACGCGATACGCAACTGCTACTTAGTAGCACCGAAGCAGATCTCGACTGTCTTGAAACGCTCGTCGATACCGTCCACGAAGCGCGTATAGCAGCTAGGTGGCTTGATAACGAACAAGAACTTCTTCAAGATCGCCTGGACGATTGGATACGAACACGACCACACATGGAAGCCAATGAACTAATTGCGGAAGGGGTCGAGGAAGGTCCTACTTTAAGTTCTCTACTTTCTTGCTTGCGCCGAGGCCGCTACCTCGGCACGCTCAGTTCAGTTACTCAGGCTCGCGCGCTTGTGCGCCGTCACCTCGATCGTCGGAGGATCCAGCATGACTAGCGGTACAAACATCAAATGCCATATTTGCGGCGAAAGTACAACAGACTCACGTCTGATATCCACATGCGTTGCGTGCGACCAGCAGTTCCATCTCAATCCTTACAACAACGAATCTCACATTGACTGTGGTGATGCAATCATCGGACCAACGCAAGGAGTCGAATTCTGGTGCCAAACTTGCCTGGAAGCGCTGGACCGTGAAGTTACTGATCGTTCATCCGATCCGCGTGCATCTCTCGACGCATTAGCCGCACCCGATGGCCTACTATCGATAGTAGAAACGCCCTCAGCGCGAGCGCCCACGAAACCAAGTACTGCACCGCCTCGCCGCTCACGCACCACGCAGAAAAGGCGTTATCGCCGGATAGACAACTGATGAGTCCCAGGCGCTCCTCATCAAGTCGCCGTCGTCCTCCACCAACTCCTTGCTCACCCAGCACGGTGGTTGAGGAGAATGAACTTCAACCTGCACCACCAGCGACTGTTGAAGCCCTCAAAGAGACTACTACTCGACATTTTGGGAAAGCTACGCTTGCGCTTGCCTTATTGTTGGGAACTGTGGTCGAACGGGTGTTCGGGAGTACCTTCTCCTCGAGCATCATCGATATTTTTCATCTGGTTGTTGCCATCGGCATAGCACTATTGATCGCTCGTTCGTACCGCAATTTCATGCGCCGTGCTCTCGCTCAATCAAGAAACAAACGTGGACGACACTGATCTACCTCAACATGTTTCACGCAATACGAGGTGTGCTCATTGCACCGTTTAGCTTGCCCCACCTCTAATGAACCAAGTCGCATCATTAGGCGAAGCATCAATCATCGGTGTAAAACCTGCTCGCAACATGAAATAGAGCCCACGACCGTTCGTTCGCGGGACTCGAGCGACTAAACGCTTCTTCCCTTCGCGCAGCAATCGCCGTTCCGTTGCCAAAAGCGCTTTCGTTGCAAATGCGTTCCCACGCCACTCGGAATCAATTACCAATGCGAACAATGTGACATCATTGAGCGTGGGGTATGCCGGAATTAATACCAACGCTCCCACATCTGCTGAATTCGCTCGGAGACGATAGCACTCTGCATTTTCTGGAAGAGATGGCAGCTTGCCTTCAAATCCTCTTTCGATCCCGTCCGCCAACGCTTGCCGCAACGTCGGCCTTGCTTCGACATCGAGATGTTCAGTAGCACAAATCGAAACACCTTGTGAGCGAGCCCATACACCGCTCATCGTTCAAGCCAATCACTCACAGACGCTCCAATATCGTCGGCCTTTATATGACGAACTTCGGTATCGGGGAGACTTTCCAAGAATTTGGTCCCATAGTCTCGTCTAGCTATACGACTATCCGCGATCAAGAAAATTCCGCGATCAGTCGCTCGTCGAATTAGCCTCCCAAAACCTTGACGGAAGCGAAGTACTGCTTGAGGCAACGCAAAGTCAGTGAATGGATCCTCAAAGGATTCCGCTCGACCCGCGTACACAGGATCCGTGGGGACAGGGAACGGCAGTCTTGCTATCACAATCTGCGACAGATCATCTCCCGGCACATCTATACCTTCCCAAAAGGCAGATGTCCCCATGATCATTGACTTTGGCTGTTCCTTTAGTAACCGCAGAAGCCTCGCCGGTGAACCATCTATACGTTGGGCAAGTACTCGGATGTCCTGCGGAGTTAAATATTCCCTCATCGTTTCTGCTGCTATCCGGAGAGCCGCATGAGAAGTAAACAAGCTCAGCGTGCGTCCGCCAGCAGCTAAGGTTGCATCCGCTAGAACTTCATGCAGTGCGAAGTCATATCCTGGCATTCCTGGATCAGGTAAATCGTCTACCACTAACGTTAGAACTGCGCGCTCGAAGTTGAAAGGTGAAGGCGTTACCAAGGAATCTGCTTCGGTGAGTCCAATTCGTCCAAGAATGAAATCGAAGGAATTCTCGGTCTGCAATGTCGCACTAGTTGCCAATACCGATTCACGATTGGCAAATAGTTCTGCCTGCAAAAGTGGCGCCACATCAAGAGGAGCAACATTAACCCGTAGATCACCGTCAGTGATCGTCATCCAGGATACGTCCTCCTTCGATCTTTGCAGTACCGCACGGGTCAGTACAGTGCGTAGCTGCTCTGCAGAAGAGCATGCCTCTAGTGCATCCTGCCGTATCACTTTCGCTTCCACGATATTCGTGAGATTTCCTAATGTTTCCGCAACCGAACTCAGACGGCTTACGATGACCTGAAGAGCCAGATCCAGTTGCATAGCCGAATCTTCAATATCATCCCATTGAGGCTGTGCCCGTACTCCTCGTGTCAGCGGCAGTACATACCGCTTAGGTAGTTGTTGATCGGTAAATTGGTCGCGAGCAAACTCACGGAAAATATCAGCCAGAGTCTTCAAAACATCACGGCAACCCATCACTGTTGGTTCAATCTCATCGGCGAGTGAAGTAAAGCCCGCTAGTGGCGACAAAGCACTCGTTTCAGCGAACTCACCTTTGCGCAATCTTCTTACCAAGCCTGGGTTACCATGTCGCGCATTTGGCCCTATCCGATCGAGCAAGTCACGCACGTCCCGAACACTAATCGATGAGCTGAAATGCTGCGTCGCAACATCTTCCAGTCGATGTGCTTCGTCTACGATCAGGTGTCGGAAGGACGGTAATAATTGATCATCTCTAGACGCATTCGCGAGAAGGAGTGCGTGATTGACAATAACTACATGTGAACCAGCTGCCCGTTGGCGAGCGCGAAGTAAGAAGCAACTACCATCCTGAACAAATGAACAACGGCGCGAGAGGCAATCTGTCTCATCCGCTGAAAGTCGAGCCCATGCACCTCGCTCATCCGAGGTCATATACAGCTCAGCCACATCACCACTCTCTGTCGTTGGTAACCAATGGGCAATCCGACCAAATAGTCGTGCTTCGGCTTCATTTCGCGGCTTTGCCTCAAGTCGCACTTGGTTCCACCGCTCAAGGCACAGATAGTTATTTCGCCCCTTAAGTACTGCAGTATCGATATCGCCTGATTTTCCGGTCGTAGCGCTTATCAGCCGAATTGCCAATGGCACATCATGCTCCGCAAGTTGCTCTTGCAAATTAATTGTGTGAGTCGAGACAACGACTCGATCACTATTTTGCTTTGCATGCATCAAAGCCGGTAATAGATATGCGAGTGACTTCCCAGTTCCGGTCCCCGCCTCAATAGCTATTTCACCACCACTGCCAAGTTGATTTGCGACAGTCTCCGCCATCGTGATCTGCCCTGTCCGTAATTCATAGTTCGAGAAGAGATTTGGACGCCTGGAAATTGTTTCAAACACTTGGGAAATTTCTTCTGCACTGATCTTGTCTGGTTCATCAGAAGGAAGAAGTACGTCCATTTTTTTAACCGATTTTGGTTGACGGAGATGCCTCCTAATCGGTGTGAATTCGGACTGGTTCTTCAATGCTTTTTCACGCAATCGTGATATCGCATCAGCAATCAATGCTGACGTAGACCAATCCCCAGCGATAGCAAACTCGTACAATTCACTAAGAAGCTCAAGGGGTAGTTCTTCGAATCGATCTAGCAGAGCAAGAAATACATCGCGGGTAGTCTCGGCATCAGCAAGTGCGCGATGCGCCCCTCGTGCCGGAATTTCTAGCAATTCGGCAAGTGTCGCTAGATTCAAACGATCGGCTGTTGGAAGTAGTACCGACGCGATCTCCCACGTGTCATAACACGGACCAGGAAATTCAATTCCAGAACGAGCCAAGAAGGTTAGGTCGAATTTGATGTTCTGACCCACGATAGCTCGATTACCGACGAAAGTAGTTAACGCGCTCGCTACCTTTTCAAATCGTGGTGCATTAGCGACAGCATCATCAGAAATACCGGTTAGCTTTTGGATCTCACGTGGAATCAGACGTCCAGGATTGACTAGTGTTTCGTATTGCTCGGTATTTCCATCACGATCAAAGCGAGTCGCGCCAATCTCAGTGATTTCATCGACCGCTGAGTTGAGACCCGTCGTCTCAAGATCAATCGCGACGAATTCTTCAGGCAACGTTCATCCCTCGCGCAACATCTCGGAACACCAATTACTGACCTCACAATCAGACAATCGTACGGTGTCGGCAATACTAAGCAGGAAGTTCGAGTTCCTGTGCAGCTTCTTCGATGCTCCCGTGATCAAAACGGACCCAGCGATTCGCTTTCGACTTGTGGACCGCTTCAAATCGACCTCCGTGCAGTTCTTCGATTAGTTCTTGCGTCGAACCGATAGAACGAGCGAAAGCT
>DKLZ01000086.1:83550-90299 GCA_002455955.1 Dehalococcoidia bacterium UBA6627 | reverse complement strand
GTCAGCGCCGAGAGTATGGAGATGTCAAGTTCGATAATTCGGAGGACGAAGTCAAGCTCAAAGGCCGAGTCAAATATCACTGGAAACGACTGCTGAAACGTATTGATAAGCCAGATAAAGCCAAGGTATAAGCAGGTGTTCTGGGCGGGTAGACACCCATTGCCCCGACACCGAATATAGTGCGGGGGCATCGTTGACCACCCTAGAGAAATCAAACTTCCAGCAATTAGCTGTTGAAGACTTTCGGATAACGAAAGAACCTTATTATCTGCCGATTGCAGATGAAATTGAATTGTTTTTGTCTGCCTACGAGAAGAAGATCCCAGTGTTGCTTAAGGGGCCAACTGGTGTTGGTAAGACACGTTTCGTTGAGTATATGTCTTGGCGGTTGCACCAGCATATTGGCGAGTCTGCACAGGAAGGTGTGCCGCTAATCACGGTTGCTTGCCATGAGGATTTGACTGCCTCTGATCTTGTGGGCCGCTACCTGCTTGAAGGAGATGAAACGCGTTGGATTGATGGACCTCTCTCGCGCGCTACCAAGGTTGGTGCGATTTGTTACCTCGATGAGGTAGTCGAAGCTCGCAAGGACACCACAGTCCTTATTCACCCGCTCACAGACTACCGACGATTGCTGCCGGTGGAGAAGCGTGGAGAACTGTTGGAAGCTGCGGATGGCTTTCTGCTCGTGCTCTCATACAATCCTGGATATCAATCGGCACTGAAAGATCTAAAACACTCCACACGTCAGCGTTTCATTGCGATTGAGTTTGGTTATCCAGACCGCGATCAGGAAGCGGAAATTATTCAACGAGAGTCGGGAGTGGCATCAGAAATCGCCGTAGAACTTGCCAAACTGGCCGAGAAGGTCCGCAACTTAAAGGAACATGGTCTTAGTGAAGGTGTTTCGACTCGTTTACTGGTGTATGCCGGAAAGCTGATTGCGCAGGGAATCGCTCCGCAACGAGCATGTCAGGTGGGTGTTGTCTGGGCACTGACTGACGATCTTGAGGTTCAGCGCTCGATCGAAGAGGTTGTCACCTCGATTTTCGAAGAATAGCGCTGTTGTGAAAACAGTTCAGCTACAGGCGCAATACGCCGACGAGCTGAAAGGTTTTGGTGCGTCATTACCAGATGATCTCGCCCTGGGATTAGCAAAGTTAGAGTTGCGTTTTGATGAAGAGCAACTTGAGCATTGGGTTCGAGGTGGTGTTGATCTAGCTAACCATTCGTTGCGTTCTTGGGAAGCATCCGCAGAGTACTTTCGAGCTAGTCCAAAAGTAGCGGAGCACTTGAGTTTTGAGGAGATCCAACACTGGCTAGGACTGGCTACGGAACTTGCGACGGAATCCTCGCTGATGGCTGCCGCTTTCATTAAGGCGACCCCTAGCGTGCTTGAGTATCTGGATCAGACAGAGCTCGTCGACTGGTCATCGCAAGGTAGTAGGCTTTGCCGTGGGAACTGGAAATCGATAGCCCTTGCGGGATCATATTTTCAACATAGTCCGCAATTGCTGGACTCTTTGAGTCTCAATTCCGTTGGGAAACTTGTCGATATTATCGATCAGCTTACTGAGCGTTCCTATGAGCTTGCGAATAGTGTGCTCGAGGGCGCAAGTGATATTTTTCAAACTCTTGCGCTTGATGATCGTGAGCCATTTCTTGCATTTGCCCGTGCGGTAACACGTGCATCGTGGGCAGATACACGACTGTATTTCGAGCGTGGTCCGAAATTGATCGAAGGGGTCGATCAGTATCAGAGAGCGCAATTCCTTGATCTAGCTTCTCGAGTGACGATGGACGTCGGACGGCAAGGGTTCCCGCTTTTTGCGGACGCGGCAGAGGCGCTGACTCAAATCTCAGATGAAGATCATGGAAATTTACTCGAGTTCGCTATCTCGATAGCGGATAGTAGCGCGACTGCTTCAATGGAATATCTCAAGTCTGCACCTTTCGTGCGCTCGCGGCTCACGCCGGAGCAGATGGATCATTGGGCTGCGGTCGGTGTCGAAGTCTTGCAACAAGGTAATGCGGAAGGAGCAGAAGCATACTTCCGCCTGGAATCGACGCGAGCCGAAGAGATGCTGCGCACGCTATCGGCACGTGTCGAACTTCCTGCCGTCAGTAGTTTGCTTCGCCTTTATGCGAAGGCGTTGTCTGGTGAGCAGGTAGCAGTACTGTCCTCAGAGGAATTGGTTGATCGAAATATAGGGTGGATGTCGGAGTCCGCTGCGACTACTGAAGGTACAACCATTTACCTACCTCCATTTGTCAATTCATTTCCTGAACAAGATTCGAATTTTCAGATCTATAAGGTCTTTACAACTCATCAGACCGGACGTCTCGAATTTGGCTCTTTTAGCTATCAGTGGGGTACTGACGGCCAATATGTGCCGGCGACTGTTGATGATCGTTACGAACATCTCGAGACTGTTGCTTCCGATCCAGAATCTGAGGAGTCAGTTGAGTCGAACGCGACGACAGAGATGCAGCGGTATTTTGATCTTTTCACTGACCGTTTGTTGATCTCTGGGCTGTTCACGATTGTAGAAGATACACGTATCGATGCTCTGGTTTCGCGTGAATATCGAGGCGTTCGTGCGTGGCTCGCACGGTTACAGAGTTTTGAAGCTGAGCGTCGACCAGAGGTTCGTGCAATGGGTCTGAGACAAGCGTTTGTCGAGAATCTTCTTCGCGCTTCACTTGGTCGACCGGACACTATTCGCTGGCCGGGGACACTGCAGAATTCGCTTGGTCAAGCACTTGCAGCATTAAAGCTTGTTGAACAGGAGGGAGCATCTGTTCAAGATTCAGCTGAGGTGGCTGCTGCACTCTATGACATCGCTGTTGGAATTCCGAATATTCCCCAGGACTCTGTTGATGCGGAATGGTTTGCCCCTGATGAGGAGATGATTTCGATTGCTCCTGAGATGCCGGGCGGCGGTGATGGTGGAGATGCTCCGATGCCATCTGGCGATGAGATGGCGTTTGAGAACCCAGAACAGCCAGAATTTAGAGGTGATTTTAAACCTGAATTGGTTCAGTTATTAATGAAACTGAAAGATCAACAAGCTGGTCAAGCGGATGGTAC
Organism: Dehalococcoidia bacterium UBA6627; assembly: GCA_002455955.1. Classification (GTDB taxonomy): domain Bacteria; phylum Chloroflexota; class Dehalococcoidia; order UBA2979; family UBA2979; genus UBA6627. The sequence continues at coordinate 87,208 of DKLZ01000086.1, read as the reverse complement.
TGCGTCTCCACTCACGAAGGAGCAGCTCATGGAGCTGCTTGAGAATTCGGTAGAGATCACGATTAGCGAATGGGCAGAGGGAGATCTTGCTTCGAGTTTGGGCATGTTCTTGGACAACCTCGAAAAGGATGCCGCTACTCCTGCAGGCGATCCAAAGGACTCAGAAGATCAGACTGGAGACGAGCCGGGTGGTGGAGAAGGTGCAGACGAAGAAGAACTCAAGGTTGAGGTGGATTGGCACTATTACGACGAATGGGATTTTCGTGCCTCAGATTATCGACCTCGTTGGTGCAGAGTGGGCGAACGTCTAGGTGATGAGGGCGATCCCGATTATTACGATGAAATGCTTCGTAAGCATCACGGATTGGTGATGGAGACACGTCGTCAGTTTGAATTGATGAGGCCTGAGAGTTTCCGAAGGATCAAACGGATCGAAGATGGACACGAAATCGATCTTGATGAGGCGATCCAATTTCAGGTCGATAAAAGAGCTGGAATTGGTCCTCTTGCTCGCTTCTACTCGCGACGTAATAAGGTTGAGCGCGATGTTGCCGTTGCATTTCTTCTCGATATGTCGGCATCCACAGATGAGGAAATAGAGAAACAACGCCAGAAATACGAAGAAGAGGAAGAGGATTTTCAAGGTGATCCAAGCAAGTATTTCCAGTGGCTTGCTCAGCGTCGTGCGAAACAGGCGATAGAGCCACCTAAGAGGATCATCGACCTTGAAAAAGAGTCGACGGTGCTCGTTGTTGAAGCGCTCGAGGCGATCGGTGATGCCTATGGCATTTATGGCTTTTCTGGCTATGGTCGTGACAACGTAGAATTCCACGTGATTAAGGATCTTGATGAGGAGTTCGGTGAGCGTGTCCGTAAGCGGATTGACAAGATCGATCCGGTTCGCTCTACCCGGATGGGGCCAGCGATCCGCCACGCTATTTATAAGCTCAACGAGTATGACGCGAAGGTAAAGATCCTGATTATGGTCTCAGATGGTCGTCCACAGGATCATGGTTATGGACGTGATCGCACAGAGAAAGAATATGCCGTCCATGACACTAAGCAGGCTTTGAATGAAGCCAAACGAGTTGGCGTGACACCATTCCTGATAACGGTTGATAAGGAAGGACACGATTATCTGAAGCAGATGTGTGACGACATTGGTTACGAGGTTGTCGATAACATTGAGTCGCTACCGCGCCGTTTACCGACGCTTTATCGGCACTTAGCTGCTGACTAAATTCATAGCACCAAATATTTCCGTGAGTTTCTGGATGAGATGTCGGCGGATACTTTCTTTGCAGATTATCTTGCTGCCTGAGGCGAACGTGCGATTAATAAGTCCGGTATTGAAGTTCACCATTTGAACCGTGGAATTCCTCGATCTCTCCGAGTGCTTGAAGTAGATCGAGGTGTCCTAATACTTCCGTAATCGCTTGCACCAGACGGCGTGAGGGAAGTCTAGGAAACATTCTTCTTGCGATAGTGTAAGCGTTCAGAGGCTCTTCATTAATTTCTTCTCTGATTCGTCTGGAGCGACGGCTATGGTGCTTCTTGAATCGCTCGAATAATCGTGCAGGATCATCGACAAGGTCACCGTGTCCAGGAAGTATCAGATCTATATCGAGCTCGCGGATTCGATTAACTGATTTGATGAATGGCGGGAGCGAAGGCCAGCGCTGTGGCTCCATATTACTTTCGGTTGCGTCTGGGTAGTGCATCCCAGGTGTGGGTATTGTGGTTGGCAAAATTGTGTCACCACTAAATAGCTCCCCTGATTCCGGTATGTAGGCAACGATGTTGCCTGGCGTGTGCCCTGGTGCATCGATTATCTGGAGAGTACGTCCCTTGGTGAGTTGGTAGTTTTTAGCAGCAGGTCCGATGGCGCTTGAGGGGCATGGTTTCCACTTAAGAGCGATCTCCGAGCGGTGGGATTGTATTTGCTGCATGAGCTTTTCAGGGCAGCCGTGACGTCTGAGGTCAGTAATTTGATGTGCACGCTGGATGTCACGGGATTCTTGCCCACGCTGAATCGCACCGAGATCGGCTGCGCCACCAACGATTGCCGCACCTTCAGATGCCCATCGGTAGGCTAACCCAGCGTGATCGAGATGCGCGTGAGTGATCAGGACTATACGAATATCTTCAGTTTTGATGCCAACCTGTGAGAGCTGCACTTCGAGAGATGTCCAAGATTCCTCTCTATCTCTAGTTACTGGGATATCTGGTCCTGCATCAATCAGAAGCACACCACCGTCTCTTAAACAGAGCGGGTAGAGAACATTATTTCCGATGAGAATGGGATATGGATTAGAGGTCGGCACTTTAGTTGGATTGGCTAAACGTGTTGGTCTGTGTTCATCAGGTGTTTTCGGAGCAATGTGAGAGCGAGCAGCGCGGCGCGACCTTTTGCTGCTGCACGACCCTGATAATACTGGGAGTATGAGTATTCGAACTGCTGCCCATTCGAGAGCGCTATATGCATTGTTCCTGGTGCTTGATTCTCGATTTCTTCGTTGCCAGCGATGCCGGTGACTCCGATCGCGATATCGGCTTCGAGATGGTTACGAGCGATTGTCGCCATTGCCTCGGCAGATTCACGTGAGATCATCCCGTATTTCGAGACAACTTCAGGTGGGACTTCCATCGCAATATTTTGCTGCTGAGCGTAGGCGACGAGGCTCCCTTTGAAGTAAGTAGAGGCGCCGGGAACGTTGGTCATGACATCACCGATAGCACCACCTGTTGCGCCTTCCATAATTCCAAGTGTGAGACCTTGTTCGAGCAGGAGGCGACCGACAGCAGCTTCGAGCGTTTCGTCATCAGTGCCCCAGATTGTAGGTCCAAGGATGGCACGCGCCTGCTCTTCCACAGGTTTAATGAGTTCCCAAGCCTGTTCGCGAGTCTTAGCCTTGGCGGATATCCGCGCATGGATACCATCTCGCCGAGCGTAAATACCAATACTCGGATTTGTCATCGAGAGGATCGGTGCAAGCATTTCGTCGACTGTTCCTTCACCAAGGCCGGTCGTTTTCAAGGTTCGAGATACTAAGATTCCGGTCGCACGTTTCTCAAGCTCGGGTGCTACTTCATGTTCCCACATCCGTGTCATCTCTGCAGGAGGCCCTGGCATCACGATGAATGTCTTTTGATCACGTTCAACCCACCAGCCAGGTGCGGTACCACGGGGATTTGCGATAGCGCGCGATGATGGAATCAACATTGCTTGCTTAAGATTATTTTCTGGCATCGTCCTTCCTCGCGATTCCATAATTTCCCGCAAATGTTGTTCTTGTTCTTTGTCTAAATACATCTCTTCGTTAAGGGCACCTGCGACCATTTCGCGTGTCAGGTCGTCCTGTGTGGGACCCAAACCACCGGTCGTGAAGATGATGTCCGAGCGCTCCCATGCTCGATTAAATGTTTCTCGGAGACGATCTGGGTTGTCTCCAAGTTGTGAGACCCAGAGTAGATCGATTCCAAAGGTCGGGAGTTGAGAGGCGATGTACGCTGCGTTGGTATCAGTTATTTCCCCAAGCATGATCTCGGTCCCGATAGAGATGATTTCAGCGCGCATGCATACTCCTCGATGGCGTGTCTCTAGTTTGATAGCAATGGTGCGGAGAATATCAGGCGGGAACATCTCCATGGAGATGTT
>DKLZ01000086.1:0-83224 GCA_002455955.1 Dehalococcoidia bacterium UBA6627 | reverse complement strand
TGGAGATGTTCCCGCCTGATCGGTCATGTCGAATTTGATGTTTCGATGTTAAATCTTACAAAGGAATATGTTCTGAATTTCACTATCGACCAGATACCTGCGGTTATGACCTAAGCGATAACTAGTTTGTCAGTTCAGTTCGCAGTGTATTAATAGCTCTGGTTCCGTCTGCGTTGTGAGATTGAATCGCAGACTGGATGGTTGGGTCATCAAGGTGTTCGAAATGCGCTTTGAGGCTAGCGCTGAGGCTCCTTCCGGAAATATCGAGTTGTTCACAGAGGGCAGCCATCCTTAGCTCCTGTGCTTTATGCATGGCTACTCCTCGTAAACGGCGCCACAGCGGTTCTTCAGTAATGTTTCCCGCGACGATTTCGAGACGTTGGCGTAGTTCCTCATCAGCAGCAACGAGCCAACAGATCTCATGTCGCAGCGTCCATCCTTGTCGAGTCGTTGGTCTCGTGAGCCGTGTTTCAGCTAACTTTTCAAGCAGTGCCAGAAGATCAGTGCGCAGTGATTTGATTTGCTCTATCAGCTCTGTCTTAGTCTGGTCCGAGCTCATTTACACCTCGTTGATCTTTTTTATCATCTTGGGAAGTGATTAAGCGGTTTGTTTTTGGTTGGGACATGAGTAGTGTGATGGACGATGCACCTGACTGGAAGTCCTCTGCATTTAACTTTCACGAAAGCGTCCTGTGGTAGAGCTTTCATGCCTTGAGGGAGCAGATATAAACAGCATGCTTTGTTAGAGTGAAATCTCTTTCAAGCTAATCGGAGAACGCGATGGATAGGGTCTCATTGACGATGAGTCTCAAGGAATCCTAGTGAGCGATTCAGCAGATTCAGTCGTTAAAATTCAGGATGCCGCACGTCGTATTCGCGAGAATATAACTCGTGTTGTGGTTGGAGCGGATAAGGCAGTCGACTTACTCCTGGTTGCTTTGCTCAATAATGGCCATGTGCTGCTTGAGGATGTACCAGGTACGGGTAAGACCACTACAGCCCGTGCCTTGGCACGATCGATCGGTGCTGATTTCAATAGGATTCAGTTCACGCCTGATTTGATGCCATCGGATGTTGTGGGTATCAACTTCTATTCACAAAAAAGTGGTGAGTTTGAGTTTCGTCCAGGGCCGCTGGTCGCGAATATCGTATTGGCCGACGAGATCAATCGTGCGACACCGCGTACACAATCAGCACTACTTGAGGCGATGGAGGAACGTACAACCACAATTGATGGCGAGACACACCGCCTCCCGGAGCCATTCGTCGTACTTGCAACACAGAATCCTATTGAATTAGAAGGGACTTTTCCGCTCCCCGAGGCTCAGTTAGATCGTTTCCTAGTGCGCATGAGTCTTGGTTATCCAAGCGAAATTGATGAGTTGGCAATTGTCCGAAGATTTGAGGACAAATCACCGTTGGATGATCTTGAACCTGTCGTTAACGCGTCGGAACTTATCGATTTAGGGAAACTGTTATCAGCGATCCATGTCGACGATGTGATCGCCTCGTATGTAGTAGCACTATGCCGAGCGACAAGGCAGCACGAAGCATTTGATTTAGGCGCGAGTCCGAGAGCTTCGTTGGCGTTGTTTAAGGCAATCCGAGCGAAGGCTGCGATCGAAGGTCGTGATTACGTACGACCGGACGATGTGAAAGAGTTGGCACACCCAGTGATGAGTCATCGTTTGGTGCTGAATTCAACTACTCGACTTCGTGGACGTGTTACCGACGATGTGCTTGATGAGGTAATTGCCACGGTTCCCGTACCTATCGCAGATATTCGTTAATTGACGACCGTCGATGAGAACACTCATTGAAGATGCTTGGCTGCTTGGAGCCTCACTTCTAATTGGGATTGGACTGCTCGCGAGTTCGTCTGTAGTGATCGTTCTGGGGACGTTAGTCTTTCTCAGTAGTGCCGCAGGTCGCATCTGGGCGAAGATATCGCTCGACGAAGTCTATTACACGCGTGATATGTCTCTGACACGAATGTTTGTTGGTGAAGAGACGGTTCTTACGTTGGCGCTAGCGAACCGCAAGTTGCTACCTGTGCCTTGGATTGAGGTGCGTGAGCAAGTGCCAGAAGGTCTGCTGCTAATTGACGAGAAAATTTTTGTTACCGGTGCGTCACGTACGAGAACTCTGCGACGCAATACGGCACTAGGCAGGCGCGATCGAGTGGAATGGCGAGTTACGGTTCGAGCAGTAACCCGCGGCTATTATCGAATCGGACCGACCACGTTGTTCTCGGGAGACATCTTTGGGTTTTTCGAGAACGAAATGGTCGCGGACATCCCGGCTGCGGCGATAATTGTTTATCCACATACCTATTTGTTGCCCGAGTTAGGGTTTGACAGTGTGCGGCCGTTCGGCGAACTACCGGGTGGGAATCGGATTTATGAAGATCCTTCCCGGATCGTTGGTGTTCGGGATTATCAGTCTAGTGATCCAATGAAGCGGATTGACTGGAATGCCACGGCTCGAGTTCAACGTTTGCAATCGCGCCTCTATGAGCCATCGCGAGCGCAGTCGATTGTGATTGCATTCAATGTTGGAACTTTAAAGAGAAGTTGGGAAGGTAGTGATCCGATCGTTCTTGAGCGTGGTGTGTCGGTAGCAGCTTCGATAGCTCGTTGGGCGTACGACACTGATTTAGAAGTGGGTCTAATAGCGAATGGAGCTTTCCCAGGGCAAGGACGTCCGATTCACCTTGGGGTCGGTCGTCATCCGGACAGACTCAATCGACTTCTAGAAGCGCTTGCGGGGATTAGTTCCTTTACCATATCGAGCCTCGCGCGCGAGCTCGAAGGCTCACTGACTGCAGGCTCGACAGTGATAGTGGTTGCGGCCGTGATGCCCGACGATCTCGTCGCGACATTGCACCGTTTGCGTCGAGATGGCCATCACATACACGTTGTCAAGATTTCCTCCCAGATCTGGGAAAGCGAACTTGGCTCGATACCCGTATCAGATATTGCGAATCTTATGGAGAGCTTGGAGGCAGGGTTGGCCGAAGAGCTTGGTGTGCCGGGAGAGACAATACTCACTAAGGGCAACAAAGTTTCTGCGTCGGAAGTGGCGGCACCACTGTGATTCGTTGGCAGCGAAACTTACTGAGCCTGTTGTACATCGCTATGGAGTCACTTCCATGGTTTGTGGCGTTGAGTTTGCTGGCGACTATTGGGGAGCGTGGCCATCTGGCTGAGCTGGCACGTGAGTTGAGGTTTTTTCCTGCCGAAGATTTCACCCAAGGAGCGGATCATCAGGCCGCAGTTATTGAAGTGCTATGGAAGCAATCAGAAGTTGTGACAGCTGGTCCACAGCTGTGGGCGATTGCAGCTGCTGGTTTAGGTGGGTTTTGGCTCATGAGCTACCTGCGTGACATGCAGTGGGGCGGGATGTGGGGTGCGATTGTTCTGCTGGTTGTTTCCGTTTTTGGTCTCGCTGTCGTGCTCCACCTTTCTTTTGCTCAAGACTTTATGGTCTGGGAAAACAGCGGATTCGCTGTTTTTATCGATGATCCAGGTTTGTTTCTTGCTAGTGGGACCGATTACAAGGCGATAGTCGACAGCGGAGGCGCCACTCTTAGGAGCGCATCGGCGATTGCCGTCACTTTCACCGGCTTGATTGCAGTCTGGTTGCGTTTTCTTTATGTAGGACGATACCCACTGCGATTCAATCACCTGTTGCGGTCATTTGGGTTCGGTTTTGTGGTCCTTCTGGTGTCGTTAGTTGTTGCTTCGTTGAATGACTTAGGGCATATAGCGATCTATGCGATCCCATTTTTCATGCTGGGTTTATTGACACTCGCTGTTTCGAATGGAGAGCGTGCTGCTTTGCACGCCGAGGGCACTGAGAGAGCAACGTCATGGGGGATGTCAGTCACTGTCACGGTAGCGTTCATCGTCGTTCTTGCATCTGCTTGCGGATTACTTGCGGTGTTGGATGTATCCGGTTTTCTAGGCTATCTGGGTGGTTATCTTGGCAAGTTCATCGTCTGGGCTTTGATGATGATTCTTACGCCTATCTTCTGGGTTTTGACGCGCCTGTATGAGCTTCTTCTTGCGGACCATATAGGTAAAGACCAATTTTTAGGAGGCGCTCCCGCTGGACCACCAGAAGTCCAGGACGATCTTGAGCAAGGTGAATTCACCCCCCCGGGTTGGCTGTTCGACGCACTGAAAGTACTACTCTTTGTCACACTGGTTTGGGTTTGCTACCGACTTGCTCGTTTATTACTCGCAATTCGTGAATCAGTGCGGACGAGTGAGTCAAACGAGCTGCGTTCAGATGCAGGAGGCGAGACGCATCTGAATAGTTTGTTTAGAAAGCTATTGCGACGTAGGTCACGAGTAGATGGCAGCGGCTGGTCTCGACTGCGGCCGATTTATGGAGTCTACCATCGCAGCGTGATCAGTACTGAGGAGCGTGGCTTAGAAAGACGCCTTTCTGAGACTCCTCTTGAGTATGCGACAGCAGCAGGTAGTACTTTTAGAGTTCCGTTATTCGGGGAGATTGCTGAGGCATTCGATGCTGCACGATACGGTGAGCACGAGGTGGATCTCGAGCGAGTCCAGCGTTGGGATGACGATCTGGCCTCTTGGGAGCGTGATCATCCACCTACTGAACAAGGATAATGAACTCGCAGAAAGAACGAGGCTTTTTCTAAGTTTTCGGTAGCAGCTCAAGTACGGGGATTCCGTCTCGTTCGACGAGAATTGCAACCTCCGCGTGGCGATCACGGGTGGCGCAGAGCACGATGTCTTGATCAAAGCCAAGCTTGGCTGTGGCGATGCCATGTTCAGTGCGACGAAAGGCAGCAGCAAGGTCAGTGTGCGCTGACGCGTAGAGGTTGAGAGCCGCTCGTGCTTGCGTACCGGGTGTAGCGCCAGCAGTAACGAGGCTATCGGTGAGCAGTCCTGCGGCTAGAAAATCATCTTCTCCAAATCCACCGCGTAAGCCAGCGCAGACGATGAGTATGTCACGATTGGCTTGGAGTGCAGCGGTGGTCACTGCGGTCGCATTCAACACAGCTGCTGGCATTACCAGAGGCGCTCCTATGCAGGCAAGTAGTGCCGGTGTCCCATTAGTTGTTGCTTGGATTGCGATTTGCGCTTTCGATGTTGTCGTTTCGATAGCGGTTGGCGAGTTGCCAGCATCAAATCCTGCTGGCGGAAGTCCACCGCGCTCCCCTACCAAAATTACCTCAGTGCCTTCTCCGACGAATTTGTCGCGGAGTGCGAGGCCTTCCTCGATTGTTGCGGTAGGGTAAATTCGTCGTATACCCCGATTGAGTAGTACTGCGACTACAGATGTTGCGCGTAACACGTCAACGACGAGACATGTCTGATCACGTGGTGGCTCAGAGGGCGGAGTGATCGCAATGTTAACGTGCATAGTGGGCCAAGGTTAGTCTGAGGAACGATTAGATTGTTCAGTAAAGACCAGATGCAGGTTCAAAACCATAGGGAGGACACGCATACTGTGCTTGCCCAAGCTGGCATTTTTGATTCAGGGCTCGGTGGACTGACAGTTGTTCGTGCACTGCGGGAGCGTGCCCCCTCCCTTCCGATTTTCTACATGGCAGATACAGCTCGATTCCCCTACGGCGAACGAATGGCTGAAGAAGTAGAAGAACGGGTTGTTGCAGTTGGTCAGAGTCTCGTGGACCGGGGCTGCACGATTCTTGTTGTTGCTTGTAACACCGCATCATCAGCTGCGCTTGATCGATTGCGGGCAGAGTTACCAGTGCCGATCGTAGGAATGGAGCCTCCGCTGAAGCCTGCTGTCGCGGAGAGTATGACCGGTAAGGTAATCGTGCTTACGACCGTCGGTACCGCAAAAGGTGATCGGTTAGCGCGATTGGAAGCTGAACATGCAATGGGTGTTATGGTGCACACTGTACCTATGCCAGGCCTCGCTGATCTTATAGAGAACGGGCTGGTTCGCGATCGGCGAGTCTTCACGATGCTTGATGATGCAACACGGGGACCGGTCGAATCTGGAGCCGATGCTGTTGCTCTTGGTTGTACACATTATGGATTTATTGAGGTGGTACTGCGATCGGTTCTGCCTGATCATGTCGCAGTTATTGACGCAGCCGATGCTGTTGCACGACGGACACTTGCAGTGCTCTCGGAAGAGGGGCAACTCTTGACGACAGGTTCGCCTCAGCCAATTAATTACGATGTAACAGGCAATCGTCAGGACTTTTCGGTAGCCATCGGGCGATTGCGAGAAATGGGTGAATTTTTGCCCGACCTTGTTGATATTCGAGCGCTTCCGATCAAAGAAGAGCGATAATAGAGTCCAATTGTCTACGGGGGTACAAAATGACTACTGCCGCTGGTTACAACACGAGAACAGCTGGAAGTTTCCGTCAACGTTTCGACACAGCTGTAAATGCTAGGAATTCGTTACTGTGTCTGGGCCTCGATCCGGACCCCAATCGGATCCCTGTTGGCGTCAGCGTTGAAGACTTCTTAATTGGCATAATCGAAGCGACTTCTGATCTCGTATGCGCCTACAAACCAAACACCGCGTTCTTTGAGCAGCTTGGTGATGATGGCTGGCGCATCTTGCGAGAGGTAATTAATCACGTCCCAGATGAGACGCCGGTTCTTTTAGATGCGAAGCGAGGTGACGTTGGTCACACTGCAGCTGCTTACGCGGCAGCGCTGTTCGACTGGGCCGGAGCTGATGCAGTGACGTTGAATCCATATCTAGGATTCGATGCGTTGGAGCCGTTCCTTTCGTACGAGGACCGTCACATATTTATTTTATGTCGTACTTCTAATCCAAGTGCCGGCGATCTACAGGATTTGATGGTTGGTGACGTCAGAGTCTATGAACAGGTCGCTAAGCTGTCACGCGATTGGAATGAGCGAGGGAATGTTGGGCTAGTAGTCGGCGCGACTTATCCAGATGAGGTTGCACGAGTGAGGGCCATTTGTCCCGATCAGTTGATGCTTTTACCAGGTATTGGAGCTCAGCAGGCAGATATTCATGTTGCAGTCAGTAGTGCGCTTGATGCGACTGGAGGAAATATTCTCGTGAATGCTTCCCGAAGCATCCTTTATGCACAGCCAGTCGAAAATGGTTGTGCCGTTGGTGGTTGGGCAGAAACGGCACGAAATGCAGCGCAAGAGCTACGTGACGCGATTAATGAAGCGCGGTGAACTAGCTGGTTCGTTGACCACCTGAACAAGCGACTCCTACACTCGAATCGCGAGACCGCAACTTGACAGTCAAGGAGAAACGCTTGATTGAGCTGGTAATCGACAGCATTCGTGTAGGTCTACGTCATTATCGACGAGTAGTTGTGCTCAAAGAGAAGGATGCTGATCGCTACCTTCCAATTTGGATAGGTGCTGATGTTGCGGACGCGATTGCCTTTCGATTACAAGATGTAACAGTGTCACGGCCACAGACTCATGACTTGATGGGGGAATTGGTTTCAGAATTGGGTGGTCGGATCGTTTCAGTGATCGTAAATGATCTCAAGCAAGACACGTTTTTTTCTCAGATATTAATCGAACGTGATGGTGAGACGATTGAGATCGATTCGCGACCTTCGGATGCTATAGCACTTGCTGTTCGAGCAAACGTCCCAATCTTCGTCTCTCCCGAAGTGATTGAACGAGCAGGTGTTCTTCTTGATGAAGATGGGCAGCCGATAGAGGGAGCTGGTGGCGAAGTGCAAACACCAGCAACCGCTGAAGAGCTGGAAAAACTCTCAGCGTTCCGGGATTTTGTTTCAGGTCTTGATTTGGATGATCTTGGCAGCCTGACTGAGTAGCTGCGCTAGTACGATGCGTATTTGTCACCGTTGATACAGCGCGTGCACTAGTGCTTTGAGTCACAAGCGGTTGATCCACCGATTTGGCCATGCTAACGTCCTGCTGGCCTCGCTCCCGAATCGAGATAGGCCATGTGGAATTCACCAGTTTTAGGGTTAATAGGGATTGGGAGCTATCTTGCAGCGGCTATCGTGGTGCCGACGGTAATCGGACACCTCATCGATAATCGCTTTGATACAGAGCCAGCGTTCACACTGGTTTTTCTCCTAATCGGATTGATGGCGGGGTTACTTGGTGCCTACAGACAACTCCAAGAGTTCCTGCGTGTCGAGCGCAAAGATCACGGGTAGCACTCGAGGGTCTCACTGATGCGTGTATCGTTTATTGTGCTTGGTGTGTTGGTGCTGATAGCAGTTGGCGTCATTTTCGTTGGTGGCCCCTCTCCCGCGATTATTGTTGCCCCTGAGACAGTATTTCACTGGGGGCCCCTCGATGTAACTAACACGATGTTTACATCTTGGTTTGTCGTTTTGTTCCTTGTAGTCCTTGCGTTCTTTGTTGGTCGGAATCTCTCTCTTGTACCTAGTGGTTTCAGTGGTGCTGTCGAAGCTGGTGTCGAGGCCTTTTTCGATATCGTGGTTCAAGTTGCAGGTGAGAAAAATGGCCGAAGGTTTTTTCCGCTCGTGGCTACGATCTTTTTCTTTGTTCTCGTCTCAAATTACGCAGGATTGCTTCCCATCAACAACGTTATTGGGCTTACCGAGCCTGGCTTTGGTAAGAAGCAGGCAGTTTTAGAACATCAAACCATAGCGGGATTTGAACTAGCAGTAATCCCGTTGAATCCGGAGCAGGTCGACACTGGTGCTGGCGAGCCCATCTTCATCGAATATAGCGACGGAAGGGTGGTTGAAGAGACTGACGATGGAGGCCACGCTCGCGCACTGAGCTCAGTTGCGCACGTTTCTGCTAGTGCGCCTTTTGCGATCGGCCATACTACAGCCCCAAATGCTGAAAATGAGAATGAGCAAGTGGCGAGTGTCACCAGATTTTCTGGACTGATTGCCCCGTATTTCCGATCGGTGATGACCGACGTTAACGCCCCACTTGCTATCGCGATTTTCTCATTCATCTTTGTTGAATTCTGGGGCTTACAGACTCTTGGATTATCATACTTAAAGAAATTTTTCGGTTTTGGGAAACTGCTGCGAGGTGATATTGGCGGAGGATTGATCGACGTGTTCGTTGGACTTCTAGAATTCATTTCTGAGCTTTCTCGGATGGTCTCGTTCACTTTTCGTCTTTTCGGGAATATCTTTGCAGGAGAAGTCTTGTTGCTAATGATGACATTCCTAGTTCCGTTCGTGCTGGTTGATGTGTTCTACGGACTGGAGCTATTTGTCGGTTTGGTACAAGCGTTCGTTTTTGCCATGCTCACACTCGTGTTCGCGGTGACAGCAGTATCGCATCACGGAGATGACCATGAACCTGAAGGAGCGCATTAGGGTTATTGACGATTGAAATTAGTGAATCATCCCGCACCGGCACGAGTCGGGCGGGTCAGGAGGGAATTGGATATGACTGCAGGAACAATCGCACGGCGTGTAGCTGTCGTTCTGGCGTTCGGTGCCGCGGCCTTCCTGGCCTCGACCGGCGTTGCTGGGGCGGCAGAAGGAGCAGCAGATAACGCCTTTACTGCCGACGGATCGAAGTACCTCGCCGCAGGTCTTGCCATGGGCCTTGGCTCAATCGGTCCTGCAATTGGTATTGGGATGCTTGGTGGTCGTGCTATGGAAGCACTCGGACGTAATCCGGAGGCCGCTGGAGCAATCCAGACGAACATGATTTTAGCGATCGCATTCGCGGAGGCGATTGGTATTTACGCTCTCGTTGTTGCGATCCTTATCGGCTTCGTCTTCTAGAACCTCATGACCACGGTGGATGGTTGTGGTTTATCCCACACCCATCCGCACCGAGGAGAGTGTGATGAGGCAACCGAGGCTATTGTTTAACGTCTTCGGGCTGTGCAGTCTGATTACTGCACGGCTCAGTGTGCTGCGTGTCAGAGCGGTGTTTATCGCGACGTTGGTTGCGTTGGCGCCTGGTGTTGTGGGTGCCGCTGAACAAAAAGAAGGAATTGCTGCGCTAGGGCTCAATCTGCCTGGGCTAATCGCTCAGTTGGTCAACTTCGCGATTCTTCTAGTTGTTCTTCGTCTACTGCTATGGAAGCCCATTTTGAGGATGCTTGATGAGCGTAAGCAGAAGATAGAAGAAGGTCTGCAGCGATCGAAAGAAGCAGCGGATCAGGCGGCAGAGAGTGAAGAGGCAGCCGGAAGAGTGCTCGAAGAGGCGCGTATCGAAGCTCGAGAGGCAACGGCTCGCGCTCAGGAAGCGGCAGCACGACTACGTGAAGAGCTCGAAGAAAAGGCACGTAGTGATGCAGAGCAGATCCTCACTCGCGCGCGAGAAGAGATTGCACTTGAGCGTGAACAGGCAGTTCAACAGCTGCGCTCTGAGTTCGCGGATATAACAATTCGTGCTGCTGAGCAGGTTGTGGGTCAGGCGATCGATCAAGATGCTCACCGTCGGTTGATCGATGAAGCGCTTGTAGATGGGCGCTTCGGTCAAGGCGGTGACAATTGATATCGATAGTTGGGGAATAGAAAATTGTCAGGAACTCGCGATATCGCCGGACGCCGCTATGCGCTGGCAGTGTTAGAGATCGCCCGTCAGGATGGAAATCTTGACGAATGGCTTGCATCCGTTGGCACACTCGAGCAGTTGACGGAACGTGCTGAGTTCGTGAATGCATTACAAGCAGATGGGATGACTGACGAACGATTCACAGTGATTGTGGAGCAAGTGCACCCTGGGATGGGGAGGAAGCAACTTAACCTGTTCCGGTTGCTGCGTCGTAAATCTCGCTTAGCATTAGGTCCGTCGATAGCGACCTTCTATCAGGAACTCCTAGATGATGAGCGAAAAATTGGACGAGCGACCGTCACGACAGCAGTTGCGCTAGACGAGGATCGACGATCAAAGATTGAGCAACAGTTGACCGAACAGACTGGGAAGCAGATTGCCCTCGAAGCTTCGGTCGATGAGGAAATGCTTGGTGGTATGACCGTGAGAATAGCTGACCGTCTGTACGACGCGTCAACTCGCAGTCGACTGCGCAGTTTAAAACGAGAACTAGAGCGAGCGTCCCGTTAGGCGGGAGCTTGCAGGAATAAGGGAAGCGTCCCAGGGGGACTTCGATGGTCATTCGAGCTGAAGAGATAGCCTCGATTTTGAAACAGCAGATCGAAGGCTTTGATGCGGAAGCAGTCGAGGCAAGTGTTGGTACCGTCATCGTTGCCGGTGATGGGATCGCTGAGATTCACGGTCTCGGGGAATGTATGTCATCAGAATTGCTCGAGTTCAGTTCGAGTGACAGTGAAGGCAGACCGATCCGAGGTCTTGCACTCAACCTTGAAGAAGAGACTGTAGGAGCGATCATCCTCGGTGACTATTCTGCAGTAAAAGAAGGTGACGAAGTTCGAACCACTGGGCTCGTTGCTTCAATTCCGGTCGGTGACGCACTTGTCGGACGTGTTGTGAATCCACTGGGTGACCCGATGGATGAGCGTGGACCGATCACTACCACAGAGAGTTTTCCTGTGGAAAGAATCGCACCGGATGTTGTGAGTCGTGTTCACGTTGACGAACCACTGCAGACAGGAATCAAGGCGATTGATGCGATGATCCCTCTAGGTCGGGGACAGCGAGAATTGATCATTGGAGACCGCTCTATTGGTAAAAGCGCCATCGGTATCGATGCAGTGATTAACCAAAAAGGCGGTGATGTGACCTGTGTCTATGTGGCTATTGGTCAGAAAGACTCGAAAGTTGCTCAGACAGTTGCGATTTTTGAGGAATATGGCGCAATGGATCATACGATTGTCGTTTCTGCATCAGCCGCAGAATCGGCGGCACTTCAGTATCTCGCTCCTTATGCTGGAGCAGCGATAGCTGAATACTTTATGACTCAGGGGCGAGACGTCCTTGTGATCTACGATGATCTCTCGAAACATGCATGGGCTTACCGTGAAGTATCACTGTTGTTGAAGCGTCCTCCTGGCCGTGAAGCTTATCCTGGCGATGTGTTCTATCTTCACTCGCGCTTGCTTGAGCGAGCCGCGCGAGTAGACGAGGCAAATGGTGGTGGTTCGGTCACTGCTCTACCAGTGATCGAGACTCAAGCAGGTGACGTATCCGCATATATCCCCACCAACGTCATCTCAATTACCGATGGCCAGATATTTCTTGAATTGGACCTTTTCAACGCAGGACAGCGCCCGGCGACCAATCCAGGAATATCTGTTTCGCGAGTGGGTGGTGACGCCCAGACTAAAGCGATGAAAAAAGTGGCTGGTACGCTCCGTCTGGATCTTTCTCAATACCGAGAACTTCAAGCCTTCGCCCAATTTGGGACCGATGACCTCGATGCTGCTACTCGCCTCCAGCTGACGCGCGGTGAGCGTTTGACAGAGCTGTTGAAACAGCCTCAGTATCAGCCGCTGACGTTGGCACAGCAGGTAACCTTGCTTTATATGGGAGTTAATGGGCACCTAGACCAGGTCCCTGTCGACAAACTCGGTGATCTCGAAAAGGCATACCACGAGTTTATGGCAGCCAATCACGCTGGCGTTCTCGACGCAATCATGACTACTGGCGATCTTGACGAATCCACGGAAGAGTCGCTTAAGGCCGCGATCACGGAATTTCTCGGTAGCGTCGCTTACTAGGCGGAGCAAGAGGAATAACAAGAAGGGAACGGAACGACCATGCCTGGTGGCGGAACCGTCCGAGCAATTAAGCAACGGATCAGCTCGGTTGAAAACACCTCCAAGGTTACGCATGCGATGGAGCTGGTTGCAGCTTCGAAGATGCGACGTGCCCAGGAACGTGCTTTGAGTGCTCGTCCATATGCTTCGCGGATGCGAGCAGTGCTTGCGCAATTGTCTGGTTCCGGAACTAGCAGTAACGATGAGACGATGCATCCTCTCCTAGAACAGCGGGAAATCAAAAATTTCGCATTGATACACATCACTTCTGATCGCGGCCTCGCTGGAGGACTGAACGCGAACATGAATCGGGCCAGTGCTTCAGTCACACTCGAACGTCAACCAGATGTGGAAGAAGTTTCAGTTCTGCCTGTTGGAAAAAAAGGGCGAGATTTCTTTCGTCGCGCCGGTTTTCAGATGCTTGCTGAATTCACAGAGTTAGGTGATTTCCCTAGTTCTTCTGATGTTCTTCCGATTGCAAAAATAGTGATTGATGATTACTCACAAGGGAATCTAGATCAGGTATATATCGGATTTCAGACTTTTGTGAACCCGGCTGTTCAGCATCCGACAATTCGACAGATTTTGCCTGTTCAACCGCCAGAAGATAGTGATGATGAACAAGTTGCGGCAGTTGATTTTATTTTTGAGCCTTCTGCTGAAGCATTGCTCGATACACTGCTCCCTCGCTATGTGGAGATGCAGGTACTTGAAGCAATTTTAGAAGCTCAGGCTTCGGAACAGTCTGCGCGGATGGTTGCGATGCGGCAGGCAACAGACGCTGCCGAGGACATGGTTACGGAACTGACGCTGACTTATAACAAGGCACGTCAGGAAATGGTCACAGGAGAATTACTAGACATCGTGGGTGGGAAAGCTGCTCTAGAGCAGGGTTAATTGTTTGGTTGGAGGACTTGATGGCTAACGGAACCGTACGACGTGTAATTGGAACCGTCGTCGACGTCGAATTTCCATCGGGCGATCTGCCCGAGATATTTAACGCTGTGAATATCGATATGAACGGCGATACCTTGGTGACCGAAGTGCAGCAACACTTGGGTAACAATTGGGTCCGCTGCCTAGCTCTTGATGCGACAGAAGGTTTACGCCGAGGGGCGACCGCCGAGGATACCGGTAGCGCAATTACAGTACCGGTCGGTCCAGCCACCCTCGGACGTATTTTCAACGTGATTGGTGAGCCACTCGATCCTGGTGAGACGATTTCAGACGATCAGGAAAGATGGCCCATTCATCGACAGCCACCTTCGTACTCGGAGCAGGAGACAGATACAGGAATTCTCGAGACCGGCGTTAAAGTGATTGACTTGGTCGCCCCGTTGCCTCGCGGTGGGAAAGTTGGATTGTTTGGTGGCGCTGGAACTGGCAAGACAGTGACGAACACCGAATTGATTAGAAATCTTGCAGCCGAACATGGTGGCCTTTCTGTCTTTGCAGGTGTTGGCGAAAGATCACGAGAGGGAAATGATCTCTGGCATGAAATGCAGCAGTACGGTGTTCTGGACAAGACTGCGCTTGTTTACGGGCAGATGAATGAACCTCCGGGGGTTCGTCTTCGTATCGCACTCTCAGGTCTCACGATGGCCGAATACTTTCGAGATGAGGAAGGGCGAGACGTACTTCTTTTTGTCGACAATATTTATCGCTATACCTTGGCGGGTATGGAGGTATCGGCATTGCTCGGTCGTATGCCTTCGGCAGTTGGTTATCAGCCAACACTGGCGACTGAAGTTGGAGAGCTGGAAGAGCGGATTACCTCCACTAAGAAAGGTTCAATTACCTCGTTTCAGGCGATTTATGTTCCGGCGGATGACTACACTGACCCAGGGGTTGCGACAACCTTCGGTCACCTTGATGCAACAGTGACACTGGATCGCTCTCTTGTTGAGCAAGGCCTCTTCCCTGCAATTGCTCCACTTACTTCTAACAGCCGTATTCTAGACCCGGCTGTCGTCGGTCAGGAGCATTATGACGTTGCTCAAGGTGTACTAGGGACCTTACAGCGGTACAAGGATCTTCAAGATATTATTGCCATCCTCGGAATTGAAGAATTATCAGACGAAGACCGACAGACGGTGGGTCGCGCTCGACGTATCCAACGATTTTTGTCACAGCCGATGTTTGTTGCCGAACAATTTACCGGTAGAGCAGGTGAATATGTCTCGATTGCGGACACAGTCCGTGGCTTTAAGGCGATTCTTGATGGGGAGCACGATGATTTACCCGAGCAGGCGTTCTACATGATCGGTGCTGTGGAACAAGCGGTTGAGAAGGCGCAGGAAATGGCTAGCGCTGCCGAATGATCTACAGAAGCAGCATCGTTAAATCGATGAGACTGGAATAGGATAGTGTCGCTCACGATTTCTATTGTCACCGCCGATCGAACGGTTTTAGAGCGTGACGATGTCACTCGGTTGGTTGTGCCTGGGGCAGATGGTCAATTAACACTCCTACCAGGTCACGCACCGCTTGTAGTAAGTCTCGCCATTGGTGAAATGCTTGTTCACGCGGCCAATGTTGCAGAACCGGTCGCCGTTCACGGTGGCTTTTTGCAGATCGTGAACGACGAAGTGAATGTTCTTGCGGATGCTGCTGAGCGTGTGGAGGATATTGATGAGGAACGTGCCGATGCTGCACGTAGACGGGCAGAGGAACGGATCGCTGGTCGTTTGGAAGATATAGGCGAAGCTGATTTCGATCTCGTGCGAGCGCAACTTTCGATCCAACGTGCATTGCTGCGAGATCGTGTTCGACAGCGGAATTAGCTGATAGAAATGTTTCCGATCCCTCGTTAGTTCACATACTCAACGTGACTAAATTTCTGATTTCAAGGTGTTTTGTGTATCAGCGCGATCGCGCATCTCGATAGGGCGTCGTAATCTCAGAACTATGGATGGTAGATTTGTAATTCATGGTGGGAAGCCGCTCCAGGGTGAGATCGCTGTTTCGGGATCTAAGAACGCAGCTCTCTACACTCTAGCCGCGGCGTTATTGAGTGCGGATCCTGTCACCATTCATAATGTGCCTGATATCGCTGATATCAATGAGATGGCTGATGTATGTCGGTCGCTTGGTGCGGCAGTTGAGATCAGTGGCACGACGGTTCATGTGCAGGCACGCGATTTCACTTCGACGTCTCCACCGATTGCACGAGTTATGGCACTACGAGCGTCATTTCTTGTGATGGGACCTGTGCTTGCTCGAGTCGGTGAGGCGGGTTGCGCATCACCGGGAGGTGATGTGATAGGTGTTCGTCCTGTCGATGTGCACTTGGCAGGCTTCCGAGCATTGGGTGCGACAGTAGAGCGCTCCGGTGCTGAATGGCTTGCACGGGCTTCGAAGCTCAGAGGCACGCGGATATTTCTTGATTACCCTTCTGTCCTAGGAACGGTAAATGTAATGTTCGCGGCTACGTTGGCTGAAGGTACGACGACGATCGTGAATGCGGCAACGGAACCTGAGGTATCGATGGCAGCTAATATGCTGAACTCGATGGGCGCGAGAATTAGTGGACATGGCACTGGAATTATGATGATCGAGGGTGTGGACCAACTGCATGGAACAGAGTACGAGGTGATTCCTGATCGGATCGAGGCGGGGACTTATTTGCTAGGTGGAATTGCAACCGGTGGTGACGTACGGATTACTAACGCAGACCCAAGATCACTCGACTCACTTCTTTCAAAGTTTCAGGAACTCGATGCCAAGGTCGAAGTTGGCGATGAGTTTGGCGTGCAAGTTTCGTGTCCTCATCCGCTACGCGCTATCCAGGTACAAGCAGTGCCTTATCCGGGATTTCCGACTGATCTGCATGCGCCAATGGCCGCTACACTGACGCAAGTGCAGGGAGTATCCACTATCCACGAGCGTGTGTTCGATAACAGAACCTTGTATGTCGGGGAACTACGCACGCTAGGAGCACGAATTATCGTCGGAGGTCAGAGCGTTATCATTGAAGGAGGCGGAAACCTGAGTGGTGCTGTGGTGCGTGCGCTCGATATTCGCGCTGGTGCAGCAGTTGTGATCGGCGGGTTAGCAGCCAGTGGTGAGACGAGCGTTGCAGGTGTTGAACACTTAGATCGTGGTTACGCTCATTTGACCGAACAACTGACTGCATTGGGTGCCGAGGTAGCTCGCATATAAGAAATGTTTTTTAGATTGGAATTGATAAGCGTAATCGGCATCTTCAAGCGATTTTCTTATTGAGCAAGATCGTACGGGTACGAATACAGCTGGAAGCTGGGTCATTTTTTTGTGCGACGTCGATGCAGTCCTTCTCTTGAGGCGCTATTCTAGCCTGACCCCAGCTCTGCTGAATCAGCGATAATTAGGATGGTGGCGCACGGTGCCACTAATGGACGATGTTCGCGAAGCGAATCGGAATTGACTTAGGAACGGCAAACGTGCTCGTTTACGAGCGAGGTCGCGGCGTGGTTTTAGATGAGCCAGCCGTTGTGGCGCTCACCGAACGTGACAATACAGTAGTTGCTGTAGGTAATCAGGCTCGTGCAATGATTGGACGTCACCCGGGTACTATTCAGGTGATTCGGCCGATGCGTGACGGTGTGATCGCAGATTACTTAATAACTGAGGCAATGCTTCGTTACTTTATTACTCGCGTTGTGGGTCGTTTTAATCCAATTCGACCTGAAGTAATGATATGTGTTCCTGTAGGTGTAACAGGTGTAGAGCGACGGGCAGTAAGCGACGCAGCCGAGGCAGCTGGGGCGCGACGTCCGGCACACTTGATACCAGAACCGCTGGCAGCGGCAATCGGTGCTCAAATTCCTGTTGGTTCTGCTCGCGGCCATATGATAGTTGATATTGGTGGTGGTCGAATTGAAGCCGCCGTCATTTCAATGTTCGGAATCGTTGCGAGCGAGTCGGTTAGAGTGGCGGGTGATCGCTTTGACGACGAAATCGCCCAGCATATTAAACGTCGCCACAACCTACTAATTGGCGAGCGCACAGCCGAAGAGTTGAAAATGGCAATAGGCGCTGCGCTACCTGATGAGCGTGTTGATCCGATGGCTCAGGTTCGTGGCCGAGATCAAATTACTGGTTTACCGCGCACAATCACGGTGAATTCGAGTGAAGTTACTCACGCGATTCAAGATCAACTAGCGGTGATTGTTCAGACAGTACGGCGTGTCTTGGAACAGACACCTCCGGAGTTAGCTGCCGATGTAATAGATCGCGGAATCATGTTAACAGGAGGCGGTGCGATGCTCCGTCGAATTGACCAGCTGATTCGTCATGAGACTGGAGTACCTGTTCATATCGCTGATGAGCCACTTACTTGCATCGTGGAGGGTGCTGCAGGCGCGCTTGATTATATTGAGGTGATCGAAAGGGCATTACCGACAGAGGAAGAATCACTGATTGGCGAGGGTGGTTAATGCTGAGTTTTCTCTTCTGATCGGAGATGCACTGAGAAGGTTCGAAGCGCACGAAAATGACGACCTGTTTAAGTGATGTTTATTCCGTTTGTTCTTTCGCGCTACGACTTAGGTGATAGGTCATACTTTGCAGGAAGAGCACCGGATTAATGTTCTTTAGCTCAATGGCTTCAGGGTGTTGGACGCGTGTTGGTGTGTAATTGAGGATAGCTTGTACTCCTCCTCGAGTGAGGACGTCGACAACTTCTTGGGCGTAACGAGCAGGGACCGTAACGATTCCTATATCAACCGGTGAGATTTTCAGGTCCTGTTCTAAATGAGCAACATCTCGTACCAGCTCACCATCGACTTCGGTTCCGATGACATTTGGGTCGCTGTCGTAACGTGCAACGATATCGAAGCCTTGCCCTTCGAATCCTGGATAAGAAGCGACTGCGCGTCCTAAACGACCAATTCCGACAACCACAACAGTCCAGCGTCGATCTAGTCCTAGGATCAGGCGTAGTTCATCGTATAGGCGTTGGACAGAATAACCTCGTCCCTGTTTACCGAAACGACCAAAATAAGAGAGGTCCTTACGGATCTGAGCGGGAGTGACGTCCAGTTCATCTCCAAGCTCCTGTGAAGAGATTACCTTTCGACCTTGATCGGCGATCCTAGAAATCAACCGGTAATACATAGGGAGACGGTCGATTACGACTTCGGGGATTTCGAGTGGCACGGATTCTCCCCACGTATGACAGTTCTGCGTCGGGCCGACGTGCTAGTACCGTAGGTCGGGCTTCGACTCGCAGCAATCTTACCTGTCTTTATACCACCAGAACTGAGTAAACCATGATTATCCCAGTAAGACTGTTAGGATCACACTTCATGATCACCGATTCTCGCCTTCTTCGTCTGATCGCTGAAGGGCCAGTCGCTACTCCCTTCGTAGAACTTGAAGGTGGTACGTTTTTGATGGGATCGGACCTTCGAAATAATGAAGGTCCGGTTCGGGAAGTGACGGTAGACCCCTTCGCGGTGGCCTTGGTACCTCTCTCAAACCGAGAATTCGAAATGTTTATAGAGGCGACAGGTTATGAGCGATTGCCTTTCTTGGATGACAAACGATTCAACGCACCAAACCAACCGGTTGTTGGTGTCAGCTGGAATGACGCGATTGCTTATTGCACATGGTTGAGTGAACTGATCGGACGTATGTGTCGCCTCCCGACTGAAGCAGAGCGGGAGTTTGCTGCTCGAGGAGGTATAAGGGACGCTCTATATCCATGGGGAAATGAGCCGTGGACCGACGGCCCATATTCGCTAGGCGGTGCCGGAATGGATCGACCTCCATCGATCGGTTCTTCATCTGCAAATGGATTCGGGTTATTCCACATGGCAGATGGAGTTCACGAGTGGTGTAGTGATTGGTATTCGAGAGCTGGATATGAGGGGTTATCTTCCACGAACCCGATTGGAGTTTCCGATGGTGAGCGGCGAGTTTCACGAGGTGGTTCTTGGCGACACCGCGTAAAAGTTTCTAGAGTCGCGGCGCGTTCATCACTTGGTCCTGAGCGTCGATATAACGATTATGGGATGAGAGTATATGCTTCAGTTTAAATGTTTTTACGGATGGCGACTGTCACACATTTTCCCCACTAGTTAGTCCGTAGCTAGTGGGGAAAATGTGATTGTCAGGAAGACTGATCTGGGGGCCTGAACTCAATCGTCTCTTCCGCAACTATGACTGGCTTAATTTTGGTGACGCCACGTTTCCGTAGGTCGGTGATAATTGGATCGAGTAGTGAATCTGGTACGGATGCACCGGCAGTGAGGCCAACGATCTCTACACCTTCGTACCAGTTTGGATTGATTTCACCAAAACCATCGACTCGGTAGGCGACCGTCCCCATGCTTGCTGCGACCTCCCTCAGTCGAACACTGTTGCTTGAGTTTGGGGACCCAACAACGATTACCAGGTCGGCTTGTTGAGCGATCTCTCGCACTGCTGCTTGGCGATTTGTTGTTGCGTAGCAGATGTCATTTCGTACCTCTGCGTCAGGAAAGCGGTCGCGGATAGCGTCGATAGTTGAGGCGGTATCGTCAACGGAAAGAGTCGTTTGAGTAACTACGAATTTCTCGCGGCCAGTGTCTCTTAACTCAGAGACATCTGATGGTGCATCGACTACGGTTGTTCGCTCTGGTGCCTCTCCCTTAGTGCCTAGTACTTCGTCATGACCTTCGTGTCCGACAAGGAGTACGTCGAAACCGTCCTTAGCAGCCTTACGTGCCTCCAGATGAACTTTCGTTACCAAGGGGCAAGTAGCATCAATAACACGCAGCTTGCGCTGGTTCGCTTGTCTAATGATTTCTGGGGCAACACCGTGTGCAGAAAAGATAATTCTAGAACCCTCGGGTACTTCCTCGATAGAGTCGACGAAGACCGCACCGCGTGCTTTAAAACCCTCTACTACATGGCTGTTGTGAACAATTTCGTGAAAGGCATAGATCGGAGGGACTTCTCGGTTCAGAACATCGTCAAGCACATCGATTGCTCGCACTACGCCAGCGCAAAACCCACGTGGTTCAGCTAACAACAGCGTGTGTGGCATGGCATCCCCGTCGCTTTGACTCTGCTTTGCATTCTACCCTGATTGCGCTTGGCGCAAGTTGAAGTTCTTTTAGGTCGGGAGTGCTACTGGGGTCCGTGACGCGCTATTCAAGACTGGAAACTGAACTTAGGGGAAATTCTCTATACGAGCTGAGTCGGACTTTGCAGTGGTATCGATTCATTGAGAGGATCTATTGGAGTCTCGCATCAGGAGCGAACGGCTCGAATTGCTTGGATCGACGATGTCAGCATCATTGGGATCGCTACCTGGATCTGCCCCTCTCGAGCAGCCTACTGCGATAGAGATCATGTCGTGTTTCCGATCACCACTCTTGCCCGAATTATTTGCACGTCTCGAAGTTTCGCCAAGCTATATGACGCATATTTGGCCAGCGATATCAACTTCCGTAGATACCGCTGAGTTCCTCGCGAGTGCGCTGTATCTCGCTGATATGTCGCTTGATGCTGTCGAAAGTGTTTACACACCAATATCAACCCGTAACGATTTGCTCCTCTCTATTGCTGATGAGGAGCTCGTTAAAATCGAAGCGGTTCTTGATGTCTTCCAGTATTTGCAACCTCAAGTATTACTAATTGGCGCAGCACTAGCAGAAGGGTTCGAGCAACCGGTAGTTGGAGGTGACGGGCGGATTGAACCTCGGCAACAACGTCAACGAGAATCACAGCATTTGGTTACTGAAGTGCCGAGGATGATCTCTGAGGGAGTTCTGATTAGCAACGTGGCAAAGACATTACAACTCTCGGAGGTACCGCAAATCTATGGTGTGCTTGCACATTGGCCAGCATATCTAGAAAAGTCATGGTCGGAGTTGCAACATCTGTCCTCTTATCCAGAATTCCGGCGTCGCGGTCGAGCACTTTACTACTACGCCCGATCGAGCGCTCGTTTCTTGTCGGAGGAGTTACATGCAGATCCGGAGGCATTACTTGAGGCTGGTGTCACAGGACAGGAAATTGATGATGCACGAGAGATCGTTGAATCAGCGATCCCAGCATTGGCAATGATGGTGATGCATTGCTCGGCAATGCGTCTTGCGCTCGGTTATAACGAACGCGAGGTAATCGACCGGTAGCTTGCACGGACAGGCTGTGATCCAGAGATGAATCATGTCTCGTTCGTAGAATTGGATGAAGGGTTAGACGATGACTGACGCTGTGTCTTTACAGAATCAATGGCTTCCATCTGATCAGCGGGTTCCTGTTGCATTGCAAGAGGCGGAGGTAACTCGTTTGCGATTGATCTACGAGTCTTCGAATTACGTTTACTTGGCCGATCTCCATCATCCTGAACTAGGTTCTGGACTTGGTGTGTATAAGCCGGAACGCGGCGAGCAACCGCTGCATGACTTCCCATTGGGGACGCTGTACCAGCGCGAGATCGCTGCGTACGAAGTATCACGATTACTGGGTTGGGATCTGATTCCTCCAACAGTTGAGTATGAAGGCGAATACGGTGTTGGTTCGTTGCAACTTTTTATCGAACACGATCCCGCACAGCATTACTTTGTTTTGCGCGAGCAAGATAGTTTTGACGAGCAATTGGTTCGCGTCGCCGTGTTCGATTTGATCGCGAATAATGCCGATCGCAAAGCAGGTCATGTTCTCCTTGATGCGACCAATCAGCTCTGGGGTATTGATAATGGGCTCTGCTTCAGTGCTGCGGAGAAGCTCAGGACGGTTATTTGGGATTATTCAGGAACCGAATTCCCGGAACGTTGGTGTAAAGATATACGTCGCATCAGAAATGACATTATCGCTTCCGACCAGACCAGTGTTCCATTTTTGAAGCGTCTTTCGGACATGGAACTGGAAGCATTTGCTCAGCGCTGTGATGGTTTTCTATCGAATCCAGTGCTACCCGAAATGTATCCATATCGTTGTGTGCCATGGCCACTAATCTAAAAAGTCTATGCTTGGATTTCAGACCTAATGACCGGTGGCGCAGGTGCGGAAGACTGAACATTATCTGAACACTGCTTGCTTCGGGCCACTCTCGATGCGCATGTCTCTGATTGATAAGAAGTGCATTAGCACCAGTGATACTTTGCTCAGAACCGAAAAAATCTTCGCATGCGGTGAAGCCATGTGCGGCGATTTGCTATTTGTTGTTGGAGTTCAGTAGCTGCCTCTTTGGTGCCTACGATGATTAGCCCATGCCAGTCACGCAGCGATGATTCTTGTTTGTTTTCGACCTGCGCAGGAGGCTCAAAACGTTTGAATGGTTCGAATTGGCCTTCGCGGCGGTGGATAACTGTCCTGCCAGATTCTTGGACCAACAATAGCCCGGCTGCGAGATCCCATATCTTGAGACCGGCGAACCAGGCGCTTTGGAAGATGCCAGCAGCGACAAATGTGAGTTCGATTGCTGCTGATCCAGTGACGCGATTATCCCAATGATGTGTGCGTCTTGAATTGCCTCCAGGCGCAGCGCTCAGTTTGCGGCGAACATTCTGCGCGCTGACTGGATCAAAGGGTTCTCCTTCAAAGTGAAGTCCATTGCCACGCCGAGTGTGATAGACACCAGGTTGCAGCTTATGTGTTGAGGCGCACCAAATTGCGGCAACTATTGGTTCGCCGTCATAGAGCACTCCGATTGAGACGCAGAAGAGAGGATATCCGTTGACGAAGTTTGTGGTGCCGTCCACAGGGTCGATTACCCATACGAATTTCTCTATATCACGCGGCCGGTCTTCGACTTCTTCCCCGATGATTTCATGGTCAGGAAAATGTTTCCCCACTCTTTTCCGGATGAGTGATTCGACAGCATGGTCGATCTCCGATACTGGGTCGCGAGGCATGTTTCCGTCTCGTTGTGACTCCGTTTTGTAGTGGACTGTGATCTCGCGAGCGAGTCCTTCGGTTGCTAGACGACCACCTTCGCGGGCAAGTGTAAGAGCGAGTGCTTCGATTGTTTCTAATGTTTTTTCGCTGGGTATCATAGCGAACTCGCTCTGCTCTACAAACGCCATGGTCTATTCGGGCAAGCCTCTTGTTCGAGGATAGCGACTGCTGCGAGGACCGTCTGTAAGCTAGGTTGCGATTTGTATATCAGTTTGATTTTGGAAAGGTTTATTCGATCAGGGTGAGAGAACGGTAAGAGGTCGACATTGTCTACGCCCAAGCTTGATAGCTTATTCAGGATTGAAGCTAGTCGGGAATCCAATGGTCGTGCTCAGTGCGATGTGAGAGCTCTGCCTGGGCAGGTTGCTCCGAAAACATTTTCATTAACAGCGGCCGTTGACATCACACTTGTGCGAGCTGTATCAACTACTGTTCAACCTCCACAGGAGATGAATGGTACAGCTGAACTTAACGTAACTTACTTGCGTCAGCCGATTGGTACTGCGCATGTGGATTGTGAAGTAACGGCGCAGTCAGACACAGTACGACTGGTGGATTTCACGGTAAGCGATGCGGATGGTGTTTTAGCTCGTGGACGTGGCACATACGCCATGACTGTCCAGCGGACGAGGCATCAGTGAATACACAGTTCATAGAATTGATTCGTGACTGGAAGTCTCATCCCCTCCTTGTTGAACTTGATGTTTCAGTAACCGAACTCAGTCCAGGTAGAGCGTTGCTAACGCTGACGCGTAATACGACGAACGTTGCTGGCGTTCGTAATTCGATTAATGGCGGCGTACAGGCTGCGGTGGCTGAGATTGCCGCACACCTAGCAACCAGCACACTGCTTGAACAAGGTGACCAGATCGAGTTCACACAGGACCTGAGTATTTCGTATTTATATTCGGTGCGAGCGACGACCACGCTGATTGATGCAAAGGTGCTTCGTCAAGGCCGGTTGACAGTTGTCGATGTTGAAATTTTGGTGGGTGATGAAGATGAGGATTCTGGACGCCTAAACGCGAAGGTGCGTGTCACCTGCTCGTTAGGACGACGACCTTCTAAGTCAGTCGTCACAAAGTGAGTAACCGTTATGAGTGATTGGTTCGAGTCGACCGAGGGTGATCTTGATCACGACCTCACCGAGGAAGCTGGCTATGGCCCTTGGGAGCCGCCGAGACGTGCCTGGTGGCCAGTTGTATCGTACTTACTGTCGATACTTGCGCTCATTTCGATTGTAGGCACTATTGCAATTGTCGCGATTCGATAACAGAGATATCGCACGACATGTTTATGACTCACTAGTTCAGCAGCAGAATTGGCGGCCGATATTTTCGGCGTATTTTGAGTTCTATCTCTGAAGGTCAAGGATCGCGTAGTGGTCTTTAGTCGACTAATTTCGTTTTGTGAGCTTTGTCGGTGCTAGTATGCGCGCTGTCTATAGTAGATTCACAACGAGCGATTTGATCGGAGGTTATATGGCCTACGAGAAGGCACTTCCCCAACCGACGCCTGAGACGCAGGAGTTCTGGGATGGATTAAAACGTCACGAGCTGCGTATTCAACGCTGTCAAGATTGCGATCAATTTTACTTTTTCCCTCGGCCGTTTTGTCCGGCTGAAGGTTGTCGATCATTGAACGTTGAATGGGAGACAGTGTCTGGAAAAGGGAAGTTGCATACTTACGTGATATCGGAACGGGGCTTTGGTCCATGGGCTGATGATGCACCTTACGTGATTGCTGTGGTCGAGCTCGATGAAGGGCCGCGTATGTTGACTAACCTCGTGGGGGTTGAACCAGATCCAAAGCAGCTTCCTGCTGATTTACCTCTCGAAATTTTTTATGACGACGTTACCGACGAGGTAACGCTACCCAAATTCCAGCCGGTTAGTTAGGTGGAGGATGCACTATGAGCCGTAACTCTCAGGAATACAGTCATAAAGTTGCCATCGTAGGGGCTTCCGAGACAGAGACCGTCGGAAAGCTTCCCGATCGCTCGATGCTTCAACTGCATGCAGAGTCCGCTATTCTCGCGTTGGCAGACGCTGGGCTCACCATTGACGATGTTGATGGGGTTGCTACTGCGGGCCCAACTCCGGCGCAACTTACGGAGTACCTCAACATCATTCCTCGATGGATTGATGGAACGGCAGTTGGTGGCGGATCATTCCTTATGCATGTCGGTCACGCTGTTGCCGCTATCCAAGCTGGATATTGCGATGTCGTACTCGTGACTCACGGTGAATCAGGACGTTCTGGCGTGGGTGTGGGTGGTCGTGGTGCTGCTCCTTCCACGATTGCAGGTCAGTTTGAAACCCCTTACGGAACATGGGGTCCGCCCAGTATGTTTTCAGTTCCGATCGTTCGGCATATGCACGAATACGGAACGACCGAAGAACAGATGGCTGAAATTGCTGTTGCTACTAGGAAATGGGCCGAATTGAACCCTAGAGCGATGATGCGTGACCCGATTACGGTCGATGATGTGTTGAACTCACGCTTGATTGCATGGCCGTTGCACTTGCTGAACTGCTGCTTAGTTACTGATGGAGGTGGTGCACTAGTACTCGTCGGTGAAGAACGCGCAAAAGACTTCCCTAAGGATCCGGTATGGGTGCTTGGACGTGGTGAAGCGGCAGCGCACACTCTGATCAGCCAGATGCGCGACATGACCGAATGGACCGCGGCTGTTCAAACTGGGAAAGACGCATTTGAGATGGCTGGGATGACTCATCAAGATATCCAGCATGCAATGTTTTACGACGCATTTACGCACGTGCCGATGTATGCACTCGAGGCATTGGGATTTGTCAAACCAGGTGAAGGTGGACCGTATTTTGCTGAAGGCCACACTGCACCAGGTGGCGATTTCCCGATGAATACGAATGGCGGTGGTTTGTCGTACACGCATACTGGCATGTACGGAATGTTTGCAATTATGGAGTCGGTGACTCAGTTGCGCGGTGAAGCTGGAGCGCGGCAAATCGAAGATTTGCACACGAGTATGGTGCATGCGCCAGCCGGTATGTTCTCTGGTACCTCGACGTTAATCCTGGGGAATGATTAGTACGTCAGAGTGAAGTGAGTCATGAGTCTAACGACCACTCTTTTCTTCGAAGCCATTTGAGGAAGGTGAACTGAATGGATTCTCGTGAACAACTTGATGTGCTGGCCGCGATTCATTCCACGCCGGCCCGTCGCTACCTGAAGCCTGATCCAATTCCTGACGGCGTGCTTTGGGAACTTCTCGACGCTGCGATTCGCGGTCCGACAGGGGGCAATAGGCAAGGTTGGGGATGGGTGGTAGTGAAAAACCTTGAGATTAAAAGGCAGATACAGGAATGGTATCTCGAGGGTTGGGAACAAGCATACGGTCGTCGTCGTGAGGAAGTGATTGCTGATACTGAGGATACGGGACTTGGGAAACGTAATTTTCTGTCAGCCGAGCACCTAGCTAATCACCTACATGAAGCGCCAGTTTGGGTGATTCCCGTCCAACGCAACGTACATAGGAGCCTTATGACCGGGTCTTCGGTGTATGGCGCGGTTCAGAATCTAATGCTCGCAGCTCGAGCGTATGGGATTGGTGCTACTTTGACCTCGCTTTACGCGGCGCACGAAGAAGATGTGAAGAGGCTGCTTAGACTGCCAGACGACGCCAGCACAATGGGTCTTATTCCACTAGGCTATCCATCTCGTGGACGATGGGCGGAACCGAAGCGTGTACCTGTTGAGGAAGTAACTCATTGGGATAGCTGGGGTGCGCATTACCCCCGTGACTAATTCAGGACAAAGAACCTGACAGACTAACGCGTGACGAATTCAAGACTGCATCAAGGAGACATAATGTGACTGACTCCGTCGGTTTTATCGGCCTCGGGATCATGGGCGCCCCAATGGTACGGAACCTGTTGCAGTCAGGATTTGAGGTAACTGTTTGGAATAGATCATCGGAGAAATGTGAAACAGCAGCCAAACAAGGTGCTGGTATCGGACAATCGCCAGCGGATGTCGCTGCACGCAGTGACATCATCATTTCTTGTGTGACTGCGAGTGCTGATGTCGAAACTGTGCTTCTGGGAGTAGAAGGTGTGCCTGGTGCTATCGATGGAGTTCAAGCGGGCAGCGTTGTGGTCGACATGTCGACTATATCTCCTGCGGTAACTCGTGAAATTTCCAGAAGATTAGCCGAATGCGATGTGCAGCTTCTTGATGCTCCCATTTCTGGAGGTGAACAAGGAGCAATTGATGGCACATTGTCGATCATGGTGGGTGGCGAAGTGGCGTCACTTGAGAGAGTGCGTCCTATTTTCGAGGTATTAGGATCGAGGATTACTCATTGTGGTCCGAGTGGAGCTGGTCAGATTGTCAAACTCTGTAACCAGATCGCGGTCGCTATTAACAATTTGGCGATGGCCGAGGCATTGGTGTTTTGTCAGGCTAACGGTGTTAATCCACTAACGATGCTTGAGGCGATAAGCGCGGGTGCTGCGGGTTCCTGGCAGATCTCGAACCTGGGTGAGCGTATCGTGGAACGTGACTTCGCACCCGGATTTAAGGTGGGATTACAGCAGAAAGATCTTCGACTCGCTCTGGAAGCAGCAGATCAGTTGCATCTTTCCTTGGCTGGCACAGCTATGGTCCATCAACTGTTCGCAGCTGTGGAACATGAATCAGGTTCGGATGTAGGGACACAGGCACTGGTGAACGCGCTCGAGGCGCTGACGGGTGTGACCGTTACTGCTAAGTGACCTCTATAGAATTTTCGAGTATTAGAATATGTCGGCTAGTTGATTGTAAGAAATAGTTATTTGCTTACGCGCATGAGTCTTTGTACCTTTTGATTAGCGTTAGTCTGAGGCGGTTACTGGTACAGGTACATCTTTGTGCGACAGTTATTTTATCTCGCCACGATACTGATGATTACTGGATTCGCGTTGTTCGCGGGTTCACCGATAGCTGCTAAAGCGAGGTTCACGTTAACACCGGAGATGATTACTAACCCCGATCGGCAACCGGGACCGATCGACAGTGACTTACCGGAACAGATAGACACTAGACAAGTGGTCACTGCGATTACTAGCCCCGATCGGCAACCGGGACCGATCGACAGCGACTTATCGGAACAGATAGACACTAGACAAGTGGTCACTGCGATTACTAGCCCGGTAGCAGTTGAACTAAGTGAAAGTAAAGTCCCGCAGGCATTATCGGAACCTATTGTCTTTCAACCTATTGTCTTTCAACCGGTGTCAGTAGGCCCAACGCTAGTTGAACTAGAACCGCCACCGGGGAGTTTTCTTGAGGATCATCAGGTGGTTTCGTTCTACGGCCATCCTGAAGTCGCTCGGATGGGTGAACTTGGTCGTTACGAGGCGTCAGAAGCAGCTCGACGGATTCGTGCACTAGCAGCTGAATATGATGCATTGAATGGTGTTCGTGATGCGATCGGCGCTTTGCACTTGATCGTCGACGTCGCTCAGGCAAAACCAAAGGCAAATGGACTTTATCTCGATCAGATGGAAGAGCAGCGGATCGCGGAATATGTCGAGGTAGCTCGTGAGGCAGGAATTTTACTATTTTTAGATTTACAAATCGGGTGGTCCGACGCACTTCGAGACACTGAGCGTCTTGAACGTTTTTTGCAGGAACCGTTTGTTCATCTCGCTCTCGATCCAGAGTTTGCAACAGCGCGTTTTGGTTATGCTCCGGGGTTAGTAATCGGTGCATTAGATGCAGATGAGATAAACGCGGTTCAGAAGTTCCTTAGCAAGATAGTCGAAGAATTTAGTATTCCACCAAAGATTCTTGTGCTTCATCAATTTCGAAAAAGTATGTTGATTGAGCCTGAGCGATTTAATGACGTAGCAGAAGTTGAGATCATTATTGATATGGATGGCTTTGGAGGAACTGCAGCGAAGGTCGCTGGTTTTCGGCGCTTTGCGCAGTCGGCATACGCTGAGGGATCGGGGTTCAAGCTATTCTATGATTGGGATGCACCTGTAATGAGTATCCAAGAAGTTGTTGAGATCGACCCGGATTACATCATTTATCAGTGATAGCTACGCTACCGCGTGCCGTTGTACGGGTAGTCCAATTTGATGCGGAGTGTTCTTGATTTCTGATGATCGCATCGGACGTGCTTGAAAGTGTTGGGAATTCTCTAACCACCCTTGGTTACGAGAGTCCCCAAAGTGCCATTGGCATCATGATTGAGCATTTGGCTGTATCAAGCACGTGTGAATGGATGTAGGGAAAAGTGCCCTCTATCCCAGATCGATATCAGTTTCACCTTCTTCAGTCGCGTTTACCAAAATCGACATGTTTCCGGGCGGATGAGCATTCTCATGCATGAGCTGATGGGCGTCACCTACTTCTGCAAGAGGGAATGCACGTGAGAGGGCAGGGTCTACTTCGCCATCGATAATCATCTGATTGAATGCCCTGCACTGTTCAAAGTTGGCAAAGTGTGATCCTTGGAACCGCTTTTGGCGCATCCATAGATAACGTAGGTCCACGTCGGCGTTGTAGCCACTGGTACCAGCGCATATAACCACCATGCCGTCGTTTTCCACGAGAAAGATGGAGGTTGGCAGCGTAGCTTCGCCAGGGTGCTCGAAGACAATCTTCGGTGCTTTACGTTCGCCCAGCTCTTCCCAGAACTTAGCACCGAAAGCCCGAGCTCCCTTCATCCACTCTCCGAATGCTTCGGCGTCGTCAACGTTCGGGAGGCGTCCCCAGTGGTCGAAATCTTTGCGGTTAATGACACCTTCAGCACCGAGTTGTCGGCAAAACTCATATTTATCTTCGCTGGAAACGACTGCAATTGGTATGCCGCCCCGGGCCTTAACTATCTGGATTGCCATGGATCCGAGTCCACCAGATCCGCCCCAGATAAGGACTGGGTCCCCCTCGTTCACAATGTGAGGAGGCCAACCCATAAGCTGGCGATATGCAGTCGCGCCGACAAGCATGTACGCGGACGCAGCTTCCCATGAGAGAGCTTCTGGTTTCGGATGTACTTGGTAGTGATTAACGAGAGCGAACTGAGCGAACGAACCCCAGTTTTCTTCATAGCCCCAAATTTTCGCAGTGTTAGATGTCATCGGATCGGCACCGGCCGCGATGTCTGCAGCATTCTCGTCCCACATACCACAGGAAAGGACGACACGGTCACCAACCTTGACGGTGTCGACATCGTCGCCAATTGCCCAAACGATCCCAGAGGCATCCGATCCACCTATGTGGAACTCTTCTTCGGCACCTCTCCGTTGGCGCGCAGCGATTACATCGACAGGTGTTCCAAGGGCAGCCCAGACGTTGTTGTAATTGACGCCAGCGGCCATCACCCACACCAGCACTTGGCGTGATCCGACAGCAGGAACATCGACCTCTTCGATCGCGAAAGCTTGATTCGGCTCACCGAACCTTTCGGGGCGTATCAACGAAGCGTGCATACGTGGTGGCACATACCCAAGGGGTGGTGTTTCACCGAGGGCGTAGATTTCTTGCTCTGTTGTTGTAGTCATGTGTTATCCCTTTTTTAGTGGGGAGGCCCACACTTTTATCCTTTAGGAAAATTAGCGTAGGTATGTTAACCAGTGCGCGAGTTATGTTCGATTATTAAGGTGATCTATTTTCAAAAGAATTTTGCGGTCGTGCATACTCTCGTTCGAATTGTTTTAATGACTGCTGGCGAAGCGCGTGTGGGTTATAAGAACAAGAAGCCTTGGTCTGACAGCATGTGCTGTCAGACCAAGGCTTCAATATCGCGGGGTTCAATCCTTCGATTGGTTTCCCGTTCTCTTAATCTGTGAGGATGTAGCCTTTCTCTCCGTGAAGCGAGAGATCGAGACCTTGCTCTTCCTCTTCCTCTGTCACACGTAATCCGATGGTTGCATCGATTATCTTGGCAAGTACGTAGGAGATACCGAAAGCCCAGACGATTGCGATGACAACCGAGATGATTTGACGGAGGAACTGTTCTGGATTACCAAAGAACAGGCCATCGACATCGCCAATTCGCTCTTCCGCGAGAAGTCCCAGAAGCAAAGCTCCAATGATTCCACCTACCAAGTGAACGGCGATAACATCGAGTGAATCATCGAAATCGAACTGAAACTTGAGCTGTAGTGCATAGAAGCAGATCGCACCTGCCGCGACACCGATAACGACGGCAGACAGAGGCGATACAAAGCCTGCTGCGGGCGTAATGGCGACCAAACCGGCAACGGCTCCAGATGCGATACCGATGGCGGTTGGCTTACCGTTACGCATGATTTCGACTACGCACCAGGTTGTGGCAGCGACTGCGGCAGCGATCTGAGTGGTGATGAAAGCGTTCGCGGCAAGGCCGTCAGCGGCGAGCGCTGAACCTGCGTTGAAACCGAACCATCCGAGCCAGAGGATTCCAGCGCCGAGCAGGGTCAGCGCTGGCGCATGAGGAAGTATTGCATCTCGTCGCCAGCCGGCACGTTTGCCAAGAACCATGACCAACGCGAGGGCTGCTGCTCCTGCATTGATGTGTACGACTAGCCCACCAGCGAAGTCGAGCGCCTGTACCTCCGTTGCGATGAACCCGCCACCCCAGACCCAGTGGGCCATTGGTGAATAGACGACGATAGACCAGACAGCGATAAACGCGACCCAGGCTGTGAACTTGATCCTTTCGGCCACAGCGCCTGCGATTAGTGCCGGTGTGATAATTGCGAACATCATCTGGAACGAAACGAACGTGAGATCAGGAGCATCGATCCCAAAGATTTCGTTACCTAGTCCGACGTCACGTATACCCCAAAGGTCGAGGTTACCGACGACACTCCAGTCACCAATCGTGGCATTTCCGCTAAAGGCGAGCGAGCAACCGATAGCGATCCAAGTGATTGTGACTACGCCCATAGCGATGTAATTCTTCATGAACATCGCAAGAACGTTCTTCCCTCGAACCATACCGCCGTAGAACAGCGCTAGTCCCGGGGTCATGAACAATACGAGTGCCGAGCTTGTGAGTAACCAAGCAGTGGTTCCCGTGTCCATCTTTCTGCCTCCCCAACGCGACGGCGCATTTCCGATGGAAATGGTCAATTGTCGCGAACATTAGTGCTCTCTTTATTTCTAGAGATATGCCACTCAATCACACTGGTGTTTCGAGTTCGTGTCTGAAATGTTGCGAGAATGTGTCCTGAAGTCGACGGATTATGATGAGCATGTATTTCCTCGCTCACGATCAAGCAGGCCGCTATAATTAATATCTCGGCCATCTCCCCGCTCATATGGGAATTCACTATTGCTGTGACCTTGCCCACTGAACAAAAAGTCAACCTGTCAGCTGAACTACCTCATGCCCGACCGTTCCTTAAATGGGCGGGCGGTAAATCACAGCTATTGCCAGCGTTGTTGGAACGTGCTCCTGAGTCTATTGACACTTACTACGAGCCATTTTTGGGTGGAGGGGCGCTGTTTTTTGCTCTGATGGCAAACCCAGCATTGACCCCTCGTCGCGCGGTACTTAACGACCTCAACCACGAATTGTTGACGACTTACACCGTCGTGCGTGATCAACTTGATGAGCTATTTGAACGTCTCGAGCCACTGGCGGTCAGTTATCTTGAATGTGATGAGGAAGCGCGCGCGACATACTACTACTCGATTCGTGACGAGCAATGGGATACACCGATCAAAATCGCTGCGAGGCTGATTTTCCTGAATAAGACATGTTTCAATGGGCTATACAGGGTAAATCAGAAGGGGCGTTTTAACGTTCCTCACGGACGATACAAGAAACCGAATATTCTCGATCGTTTGAATCTTCAGGCTGTTTCACAAGCACTCCAGAACACCGAATTAACCACAGTTGATTTTGGGGATTGTTGTCTTGAAGCTGAGCCAGGTGACTTTGTCTACCTCGATCCTCCATTTCACCCGCTGTCGGATACGTCGAGTTTTACTGCCTACACTGACAGCGACTTTGGGCATGAAGACCAACTAAGGTTGAAGTGGTTGATTGATGAAATGCGCGAGCGTGATATACCCGTGATGCTTTCGAATTCTCCACATGAGTGGGTCGTGGGAGCTTATGAGGCGTCGCGCTATCTAGTGGAACGTATACCAGCCCGCCGGGCGATCAATTCAAAGGCTGATCGGCGCGGAGCTATTGATGAGCTTCTGGTGACGAGTGTGTACCCAAGACGTGGAGCTATTTCTCTAGATAGTTAGATACCTAATAACGTCCGGTGTTCGGGTTAAGCTTCCAGCGGAGTAACACCGACTGTCTCGCCGCTCTCTTGAACTTGTTGCCATGTCTGATTGTCGATTTCTATGCCATTGGCGAGGCGCTGGTCCATGTGGCGACGTTCGGGTTCACCTGCGGTGATCACCTCTTGACCTTCACGAAATGGTTCTTGGGTGACGTGGTCTATCAAGCCGTCGAAAATCTCATAGAAACTACTTTGATTCGTGAACGTCGAAATATTGAGTGCTAAGACAAAGACGCCGTTACCGAGCCGATTTTCACCACCCGCGGCACCAGAACCTGAGAGAGCACCAGAGAGTGCTTCGATTGCCACTGCTAAACCGTAACCCTTATAGCCAACGGTTCCACCGAATGGCAGTAACGCACCACGTGCACCGGATTCGTTGGGGTAAAGATCTGCTGGAGTCTGTGTTGGATTACCATCGCTATCGATCAGGTACTCAGGCGGCAAATCAACTCCCTTATTGAGTGCAACACGCACCTTTCCTTCAGCAGCAACTGAGGTAGCAAAATCGAGCACGAAAGGTTGCTCAGGATTGCTTGTCGGGCTCACTACAGAGAAGGGGTTTGTGCCTAGGCGAGCCTTCGCACCACCAAAGGGAGCGACGAGGCCGTCTGTCCCTGGGTTGTTGACGCAGGCGATCCCGATCATGTTCTTTGCAGCTGCCATTTGCCCATATGCACCGATGCGGCCGATATGGCCACAGTTACGTGTTACGACGACTCCTACGCCATATTCGCCGGCCCGCTCTATTGCGATTTCCATTGCTCTTGTCGCGCCTACTTGGCCGAAATTGTGGTTGACATTTAACACGGCGGTAGCAGCATCGCCACCGATGACTTCAAGTGGTGCTCCAGGGACAATGCCACCGTTTTGAGTTTGAGTGACGTACTGAAGTGTACGAACGATGCCGTGCGAATCGTGGCCCATGAGGTTTGCTTCGACTAGATGATTTGCCACGATGGCAGCTTCTTCTTCGGGGGCTCCGGTGGCGGAGAAAATTTGTCGGATATAGGTTCGAAGTGGATTGACTTGAATAGTTGGGATTGGATTATCCTTCGCTAGACGCGTGGATACGAACGTCAGTGAGTTGGTCTGTGGCAGCATTGCGCATGAATGCTACGTCGCCCCCGAGCATGACCATTTGGAAACCATGGTCAAGCCAGCGTTTCGTGAATTCGGCACTTGCAGTATGTATACCTGGCGCTACGTTGTGCTTCTTGCAAGCGTTATAAATAGTCTCGACAGTCTCTACATGCCTAGGGTCATTATTGTCACCAGTGGGTGTAAGGCCGATGCCGTAGGCAAGATCTGACGGACCGATGTATGCGGCGTCGATGCCATCAACGGCTAGGATGTCATCGAGATTTTCGAGTGCTTCTGCAGTTTCGATCATAACCACTAGCGCAATTTTGTCGTTTGCTTCACGCTGGTAGTCTGCACCTGCATACATGGGCGCACGATAGGGACCAGAAGAGCGGCCGCCAACCGGTGGATAGCGGGTAGCCCAGACTGCACGTTCGGCTTCCTCCCGGTTATTTACCAGTGGGACGATTACGCCGTAAGCACCAGCATCGAGAACACGCATTATCGTAGCGGGATCATTCCAAGGAACGCGTACGAACGGGACAGTGTCAGTGTTGGAGATGCCTTGCAGCATCGGTAATACTGATGCAGTCTCTGCTGCCCCATGCTGGAGATCGATGCACAGCCAGTCGAAACCGACATGTGCCATAGCCTCGGCTCCGAACGACGAGTCTATCGAGAGCCAACCGCCGATTGTCTGACCACCATTGCGCCACGTGTCGAGTACCCGGTTATTCCGCATTTGATGCTGTTCCTTTTTTATATAATTTCGATTATTACTCATGATCACGACGGAGATCATGAGTGTCGTCATGATTGCTGTCAAGAATGCTTGGATGTGCGGACAGTTTTCTTTGATCAAATGATCGGAGTCCCCACGATGGCATATTTTGCTCTGATGGATAGCCCCATTGGTCAGATATTTGTCGGAGGATCTGATGCAGGTGTCCACATTATCAAGTTCGTTGATCAACGCGAGTCAGATGCACTGCTTGCTGCTGAGGTAGAAGCTGCTTCGGGAGAAAAGGCCATAGTTAATGGCACCGGTTCCGCAGAATTGATTTATCAGCTCAGGCAATACTTTCATCACCAACGTGACAAGTTCGATTTGGTTCTAGCTCCTCGTGGGACAGAATTTCAGCTCAGAGTTTGGCAAGCATTGAGGGAGATTCCAGCAGGCGAGACCATGAGCTATGGAGCGATCGCCAAGGTGATAGGGAAACCGTTGGCATTCCGAGCGGTTGGAGCAGCTAACCACCGTAATCCCATCTCGATCGTTGTGCCGTGTCATCGAGTGATTGGCGCGGATGGGACACCGACTGGTTATGCAGGAGGTCTCTATCGGAAAATATGGCTACTTAAGCACGAACTCCGTGCTACTCAGCCACCGCTTGATGATCACTAAGGTCCCTTTTAGCTATCACTGTTAAGGGTGTCCGATGCTGCTTCGTTCGATCGAGACACGGGAAATTCGACGTTCGTCCATCTCTAACACCGTGAAGCGTAAACCTGCATGATCGATCTGTTCTCCCACACTCGGGAACCGTCTCATATGCGCTAATACTAGACCGGCGACGGTGTTTGCCTCGACATCAGTTAAGTCGACATCGACCTGACTTGAGATATCTACGAGTAGAGTGTTGCCGTCAAGTTCGATGCGGCCAATTCGTCCTAGACTTTCTGGCTGTGTTTCGTTCTCGGCCCCACTTTCGCTCTGAAGCGGTCCAAGCACTTCCTCCATGATGTCCTCGAGAGTGACGAGACCTGATGTCGCACCGTGTTCGTCAACAAGCATCACAATATAGCGACCACGGTCGCGCATGAGATTGAGAACACGTGTGATCGGAGCATGCTCCGATTCGAATGTTGCCGGGCGCATCAGGTCTTCAGCAACGCTGGTATTGAGTCCATTCAAGTGGGCAGTGTTCACATCGGTGACGTGGATGTAGCCGACAACTTCATCTGGGCTTTCCGCGTACACAGGAAGGCGTTGGAAGCCAAAGTTGCTAAGCAGTTGAGCAACTTCAATTAAAGGAGCACTGGTTGGCACAGCGGTCATGTCCATCCGCGATACCATGATCTCCTGCACCTGGCGTTGCTGGAGATTCAGTACGCCAAGCATGCGTTCGGAATCCTCGGCAGCGAGTTCACCACTTTCTGCGCCTAGACGGATGGCTGTGCCGAGTTCGGCGGTATTCAGTGTGGTGGTGCCTTCAATTGACTCGCCACCGAACGTACGGATGAGACCTCGAGTCAAAGCGTCCAGGATCCAGACCACTGGACTAGTGGCTCGGGACCAAAGTGTGAGTGGCCAAGCGTAGATACGACTCACAGTGAACGCATGGCTGAGCGCGAGTGTCTTTGGTGTGACTTCGCCAATTAAGATTAACAGTGCCGTGATGGCCATCGTTGCTAGCAGGAGACCGCCGCCGCCATCGATCAATTCTGTGACAATAACCGTTCCGACTGCTGCTGCTCCAGTATTTACGAGGTTATTCCCCAGAAGGATCGCGCTCAGCAAGCGGTGTGGACGGTCGAGTAAAGTTTGGACGCGTGATGCGCCAGGCTCGTTTTCGCGGACGCGGTGTGTCAGACGAACCCGGTCCAGAGATAGGAAAGCTGTCTCTGAGCCTGAGAAAAAGGCTGAGAGAAGTAATAGGAGAATCAGTAGAACTATATAAGTGGGCACGATGTCCTCCGTTCTCTAGCGTACTGCGCCTCTCCACATTAATGGCAGGTGCAGTTGATGAAATCAGTCAATCGGTGTTTCTACCCAAACGTCTATGAAGCGTGAGTTTGACGTTAGAGCTCATCCGACGGTTCGCTAGCCAACTCGTACATTGCAGCGGCCTAGTTCTATCTACTCAAGGTAATCTCATGCGGTTTTGGCGTGTGAGCGGTCAACGGGAAGTATCGTGGTGCACAATTTCGATTCATATTTTGCATCGAAGTAGCTTCAGAGCACTGCTTTAATCAGAGAGTTATTGTCGCGGAGCGCTGTGACGATGACTCGAGGTGCACCCGCACGTCGAATCGCTTTACCGAGTAGCAGTGCGCGTTCAGGATGCAGGTCAGCCTGGTTTACCACTACGGAGAAGTGGCGCTGTTTTACGCCCTTGCGTCCACCTCGTATGTCGGTGAGTACACGAGCAATAACTTCAATAGAAGCATGTTGCTGGTTTTCTATGATTGAGCGGATTTTCTCTGGACGATGGACGTATCGGCTGTCTAGCGGGGTGTCGAGTGCGCTCAGGCCAACGACTGCAACGACATGAGTAGCTGAGTAGGGGATAACTGGCTCGTGTTCTGCGGGCGCCTTGAACGGTAGCATCTTGCTGCCATCAGCCTCTATTGCGAATAGTCCAAGGCCGGGTATTGCTGCTATTTCGTCTGCTGTTGCTGTTTCAATTGGTGCCCAGCGTGCCTTTGGCTCTTTTCCTGCGTGGGCAACGATCGTGTCGTGGGTGTTTAGTGTTTTTACGAGCTCTTGTACCTGTTTCGGCGATGTAATCTCGGTTAGATGAATATTACTGCTGAGCGCAGGTGGTGTCGTGAAGCGTGTCGTGCCGCTTAGTACTGTGGAATAACCAAGCTGGTGGGCATTCTGAGCTAGACGAAACAGTAGTGACGTTTTCCCTCCTCCACCCACGATTGCAACGACAGGCGGTGTTGCTCTGTCTAAATCAAGTGCTTCCCAGAATGTCATAGGAGGTTCCACGGACTTATCCTCAGTTGATAACTATGAGGTGAGACAATGTCACTTACCACAATGAACGAAGACATAAGAGTATCTGGAGTCATTCTCGTTGGTGGTCGCTCAAGCAGGATGGGTGTCGATAAGGCATCACTAGAATTCAATGGTATGACGCTGCTCCAGCGAAGCGTTGCCCGTCTCACTCCCGCAGTAGACCAGTTAGTACTAGTCGGATCACCTGGTCGACCGTTACCTCCAGTTACAACCGACAAGCCGGTTCGTACTGTTGATGATCCGGTAGAAGGTGAAGGGCCTCTCGTCGGGATCGTAGCTGGACTCGAAGCTTGCGACGCTGATGTAGCAATTGTCGTTGCTGTTGACATGCCATTCGTCGAGATTGAATTGGTTCGGCGATTGGTTGACCGACTCGATGAGAAGCATCGCTGGGTTGTCCCTGTTGCGAATGATCGACCACAACCATTGTGCTCAGCATTCGCAGTCACCGCTTTGCCTGTGCTGCGTTCACACATTGATGCCGGCGATCGCGCACCGATGGCAATTGCCGCTGACCTTGATACGTTTCTGATGCAACCTGAAGAATGGAGAAATTCCGATCCGGAAGGCAGATCGTTCATAAATGTGAATACACCAGAGGAGTTCGCTGCGCTTCTAGATAACTTTCGAGATGAGATGGATATCCTTGACTGTAGTTAATGATTACAGTGCTTGGTAAGCACTTGATAGGGTCTCTCGATCGAATTCCAAAGGTGATTCACCGTTGGCAAATTCATACAGAGCAGCTTTGAAAATACCTTCGATTGCTTGCACACAACCAACCGCCATCGGGATGGTGATCGCTCCGATGACGATTCCCAATATCGGTTCTATTGCGAACAGCAGGGCCGCGGGTAAAACGGCTAATATCACTGCCACGATGTATACGATCATGAATGCAAACGACGATGTAGCCTGGCGTCCCCATGTTTGACGGAACAGGCTAGCTGAGCGTTTTATTCCCTGAATTGGGCCAATGCCCTCGGCGACGAGCACTGGTACTACGAAGAAGGTCATATAAGCCCACACGCCGCCGACCATTTCGATTGCAAGTCTTCCTAGGAAATTATCGGTTCGGCCTCGTGCGATCTGCAAAATCAGTCCGACTGTTGCTGAAATTAACGCCCAAGCGAAGATTGCTGGTAGGTGTTTAAGTGCGACACGAAGCCCTGAACTGATGTTTGGATCACCTCCGCGTAGTCGCTCAAGCGCGGCCGCGACGAGTGCGGCGTTGAAGAATATGACTACGAATGTTGTTGACGCATAGAGCGCAATGCCGAGCACGATATCTAAGGACGTTGTTTCCTCAGTTCCAGCTCCTGTTGTTGCAGCGTTGAGGCGGTCGAGTGTTCCAGTGCTGGCTGCGAATCCGTAGAAAATTCCTATTACGATTAACACTCCGCAAGCCGCCATAAGCGGAAATAAAATCAGCTCGCGATCTTTCATGAAGACCGACCAGCTCATCTTTATTAGCTCAAAAGTGTGACCTATCGTGCGGAACATAACTACCAGTATATAAACTTCAGAGCCATTTGCGCCGATTATCCGATAGGATCAGTCTTGCGGGGGTGAGTCGTTCGGGGTCTCACAATGTTTGATATCAGTCGCGATGCTCTAATTGAAACTGGTTTTGCTGTATCAATCGCTGTAGGTGGGTTGGTGCTTGCGGGTTTGGTCTCAAGACTATCTGGGCGCATTGTTCAGATCTTTACTAAGTCTACTGAGACTGAC
Organism: Dehalococcoidia bacterium UBA6627; assembly: GCA_002455955.1. Lineage (GTDB taxonomy): Bacteria > Chloroflexota > Dehalococcoidia > UBA2979 > UBA2979 > UBA6627. The sequence continues at coordinate 42,906 of DKLZ01000086.1, read as the reverse complement.
CTAGATGATCTCGTTGTCAACGCTGTACGTGGACCATTGGTGCTGTTTATAGCAATACAGGGTGTCTATATTGCTCTGCTGACACTCTCATACCTTAGTGATTATTCGGACATCATTCGGCGTGTTTGGGCGGCATTAACGCTCATACTCGTAATTGCGGCGAGTCGTCGGATTATTGTTGGATTACTCGATTGGTTTGGGCATCGACCTGAAACTGGAGGATTGCCAGGATTCGACTCTCGCTCACTTCCGTTCGTAAGAAGGATTCTCAATGTATTGGTGCTCACGATTGGGCTGCTTCTGGTTCTTGATGCGTTAGGAGTCTCGGTTAGTCCGCTCCTCGCTGGACTGGGTATCGGTGGTTTAGCGATGGCACTCGCACTCCAACCATTACTCAGCAATATTTTCGCCAGTTCCTATATCATCACCGATGCTTCAGTTGCTGTCGGCGATTTTATTCAAGTTGCCGGCGGTCCGACTGGTGTTGTTGAGGACATTGGCTGGCGAGCAGCTCGTATTCGTACCTTTGACAACAATATTGTTCTTGTGCCGAACTCGGAACTCGCTAATTCGACGATCACGAACTTCGATTCCTCGGATGCACGTGCGGATGCGCGTGTTGATAGCGGGGTTGCTTATGAAGAAGATCTAGATCGAGTTGAACAGGTAATTCTGGAAGAATTGAACGACCTCGCGGCAAATCTCGATATCGTCGATCCTGAACGTACACCGCTATTCCGGTTTTCCGAGTTCGGAGATTCGAATGTGGGATTTTTCGTGAAAATGCGCGCGAAGACATGGTCGGACTCGTTCTACCTCAAGCATGAAATGATGAAAAGAATTCACTCTCGGTTGAACCGAGAAGGCATCGTGGTGAATTATCCCGCACGTCGCCTGCTTATGGCTAAAGAAGATGTGAACGGCCTCGATAGACTGGTTCAGTCTCCAAATAATTCGGGTGATGCTAATTGATGATGTCGTGAGGTTGGCTGAGGGACTGTGATTCTTCGGCGGAGTCCATTCAGATAACACTAATTCCGTTAGTTTTTTTCTGGTATGTCGTAAGGTTTTTGCCTTCTTACTTAGTTTAAGATCATTGTGTGACAGTCAAAATTAAATGCTACTTGTCATTTTTATCTAACCAAGACAGAAACCAACTGATAATTACAAAAGAAGCACCAGTAAAGCCAATGCTGAAAAACATATTATTAGTACTAATGTATGTAACCCAAAATACCACTTGAGTGGCTAATACATATATGAATGTCGGGATCCATCTTATTTTCTGGTTCATACTGATACCAATTACAAAATTATTTTTTTGTCGCTGTTGGTCTAGTTTATTCAACCAGTATAGAACAGCAGAAACGCCTATGGTCATAAGAGTAGTAATGACCATCCTATTAACAATATTTACAGTCTGAGTATACATAACCAAAAATGGTATCTGACTTGCTGCAACCACAACGAGAGTACCGAACAATTTGTTAGTTTGGATATTTATATATATATGAACGTGCATTTTCGATGCATAAGCTTCCTATTTGTATTGATAGTATTCAATTTCCTATATGAGATGGCGAGCAATGATAATTCTGCTGAAATGCTACTGCTGGTGTAAGTATTGCTTACGTAAAGTGAGTTGTGACGATGGCTCTACCGCCAGAATTTGATCAACCTGTCGGAGATACATTCCGCCGCGTTGACCAAGCAATCGATCATACGCAGTCGAAAATGTTCCGAATGCTTTGGTTCGTCGTTCCGTCGGGATCAATCGCAAGAAATCCGAACTTTCAAGCCCTGATGGCGTCTCGGTTCTTGAGCGACCTTGCACTGCAAGCATTGCTGTTTGGCGTGCTAATTGCATCGGTACGCAATGGAGGAGATGCTTTCGAGGCTGCGATTATTGGAGTTGCGTATCTGTTACCGGGTGCGGTACTAGGGCTTTTTGGTGGCTCTATTGCGGATGCTTTGCCAAAGCGCGCCGCTCTCGTTGTTGCTTATCTCTTGATGGGTGCTCTCTGTTTCTCACTCCCTCTGTTCCTCGGATTTCAGTTACGTGGAATGCTTGCTGTGTTGCTGGCTGTTCGTGTGCTGCATCAAGTTTCCCAGCCATCAGAGGCGTCGGCTGTACCGCTGGTGGCAACGCATCCCGAACTCGCGTCGGCGAACTCGTTCCTTTCACTGGCTTCATCGGCTGGTGAAGTGGTTGGGAAAGCACTGCTAGCGCCATTGTTGGTGCGTGCATTCGACATCGAACCCGTGGTTGTAATTGCAGGTATCTTATTCATCCTCTCAGCAACGCGAGCGTTTCATTTTCGAGTGGACGATAATTCTCGGTTGGAAATCGATGAGGATCAGGAACTAACGTCGCTTCACCAGCCTTCGATAAGGCAAGCGGTTCGCTGGTTAATCGAGGACCGAGCGGCATATTGGATGCTAATGCTTGCTGCGATGGCAAGCACTACTGGTGTGGTGCTCGGAGTGCTTGGTCCCCGTTACGTATTTGCTGTGCTAGATGTAGCGCCGGAAAACACATTTTATGTATTTGCGCCGGCATCACTCGGATTGGTTCTCGCGCTAATTTGCGCGCCACTTCTGATTCGGATATTCAAGGAACTGCTGGTAGCTGCACTTGGATTCCTATTAGTGACTGTAGCTATCATTGGGCTCGGCATGATTGAAACGACGACTGATCTGCTTTCGGCTCATGTACCTGTAGTGGATATTCCGGGTGTTGGTGATCAAGTGGAGATAGCAGCTCAGATTTCGTTACTACTTGGTATGGGTATGACCTTGGCGGCAGCTGCAACGATGACCTACATAGGGAAATATGTCCCGAGCACCGTCCATGGTCGAATCTTCGCCCTGCTTGGTGCGATGAAAGATGGTCTTTCAATTCCGGTACTGCTTTTTATGGGCGGTGTTGCTGGCGTGATCGGTGTTGAGAATGTGCTACTTATTTCTCCATTACTGCTATTCGCGCTCGGCATTGGAACGAGTATGTGTCTAAGGCGCTGGCGAAAGTCTGGAGAAAGTAACGCTGTGATTGTCGATCGGGTCTCTGCATCTAGGTGATATTTTCCGTCTTATGGTCGCATCTATGTCAAGGATAGAGGGGAGCGCGGTCGAGGCCCGTTGTCTGCGGTATTCCAAACATCAGGTTCAGATTCTGCATAGCTGAACCACTTTGTCCCTTCATCAGGTTGTCGATCGACGATATAACGACGACGCGGTTTCCCTCTACGAACAATGAAATGTCGCAGTAGTTCGATCCTAGTGTGCCTTTCAGAGTCGGTGGACCCTCGAGAATACGCACGAATGGTGCGTTTCCAAAGTAATCACGGTACCGATCGAGCAGAGTGTCACGCTCCATGGCCTGCTTCAGACGCAAGTGCATAGTACTGAGGATCCCGCGCGTGGTTCCGAGTAGATGCGGGATGAAATCGATCTGCGCTCCTTCGGATCGTCCGAGACGGCCGAGTGTGAGATTTGCCTCGATAGCGTGTTGATGTGACAGAAGACGATACGGAATGATGTTGTCGTTTAGATGAGATAGATGTTGCAGGGGAGCTGGTTTCTTCCCGGCACCGGATGATCCGCTGAGGCCATCGACAGCGACAATTCCGTCATCGCCAACTAGACCGTCGTGGAACAGCGGTGCTAGACCGAGGATGATTCCGACGGCGAAGCAGCCTGGATTACCGACAATCGATGCTTTAGCGATACCCTCTGGATCGAGTTCTGAGACGCCGTAGGTTGAGATCTTCAGTAGTGCTTCTGCGTCGTGCTCATTTCCTGTTATTGAAGGATGGCGGGCAGCGTATTGTCCGTAGTCTTCAGCAGAAGCGAAGCGAAAATCTCCGGAGTAATCAATAAACCTCATACCGGAATTAACGAGTGTTGGAGCGTAGCTCTGTGAGACGCGATCAGGAGTAGAAAACACGACGATATCGCAGTCTGTTCCGATCGGTGTATCGTCTGCTGAATCGACGGTTAAGCCGGTGTATCCACTGAGGTGTGGATAGATTTCGCTAATTTGACGACCGGCCTCTTCTCGTGCGATCAGGCTTGTGACGTCGAAGCGTGGATGGGCCAGCAAGAGCTCCAGAATACCCAACCCACCATATCCGGTGGCCCCCACGATCTGTACTTTGTGATTCATCGGACTTCCTTTGGACCTTATTAGCTTTAATCGCACAGTTGACGAATTGAGATGTTGAATTATCAGGATAGGCGCGAGGAACTGTCGAAGAAAGGTACTACCCGATCTGATGGCGAGATCGGTAATATCGTCTTTCACGTGAACGGTGCATTACAACAATCTAACTGGCTGCAGTTCATACGTCTCGATGATCAGACGTTGATGGCTCAGTGTGCAGTCGATTGCTTCCGGGCGAGTGGTCCAGGCGGTCAGAAACGGAACAAGACAGACTCAGCAGTAAGATTGCGACATCAACCAACGAGTGTGACCGTTGAGGCAGCGGAATCAAGATCACAGCATGAGAATCGCGTTCGAGCTCTTCGTCGCCTTCGACTGGCGATCGCGCTAGAAGTACGTGCACCTGTTAGGAAGAACGGTGATCTACCCAAAGAGCTATCGGAGGTGCTTCAAACTACTCAGGGCAGAACAATATCGGTTGGGCAGCGAGATGTACGTTATCCAGCGACTATCGCTGCTATCTTCGATGTTTTATCAGCAAAAGATTGGCGCATTGCTCCGACTGCCCGCCAACTTGGTGTGTCAGTTTCCCAACTCACACGATTTCTCGAAAATGATCGGATAGTCTGGCGAGCAGTGCAGTCGAAGAGGCAGGTACTTGGTCTACGACCGCTCAACGTTCGACGTTAGAGCCACTACCTAAGTTCATTCGGCTCTAGGGCTCGTTATACTCCAGAACAACTTCTGCTGTCATTTGTTGACTCACACGAATTGCACTGGCGGCTTTGTTATCTAATCATTTCACGCTACTGCTGGAGTTGTTATCCCCTTCGTATGGTTGCGGATAAGTTGTGAGATTCGAGACGGTTTCGATAAAGTTCGGCACGCTCAAACGGACAACTGATAACGTCAGATTGTCCGAATTGATGAGCCAGCAACATGATTTCAAGGGCACGCTCGTAGTCAACTTCGGTCACACAGTCGAGTAGTGCAAAGACTACATACTCCATGGTGTTCACATCGTCATTGTGCAGGACGACGGTAGCCGGTGGGAGAAGTTCCCGGAGGCTCTTTGGTTCTGGTTTAGTGACTCTGGTCACTGTTGGCGTGACTAAGGTTGGCTGCATTGTGATTCGACGACGGAAAGAGATCATGCCAATTTACGATGGTCCCAGGAACGGATTCGCTCTGGCTTGATTCGGACAGTCACTCGTTTGTAGGCGATTGGCGGTGGTTCTGATTCATGATCTGGATTGATATCAGGGCGCGGTTGTCTATTCGTGCGAGCGCCTACTAGTTGCATGGTTCGCATTGTAATCGAAGCATCTCGGATGATCTCTGCGACACCTTCTATTGAAAGTCCACGAACTTGATCGTAGGTATCGCCAGTTTCGGCGAGTGCGGTGATACGAGCATCTCGCTCGAGGTTCTTGATCTTCTGTGAACGCGCGTATGTTGAAAAAACGAGTAATCCATTGTCATCTCTTGCGAACCACATTGGGACTAAATGTGGACGACCATCGGGGAGGATACTGGCAATTTGGAGAGTCGTAACGCTGTCTAGTAATTCGTCTTGTTCCGCTTTGTTTAGGCGAATCTGATCGCGAGTGTTAGGCATCATTTCACTTTCGCTATTACTTGAGAAATCGGACTAGTGTTGTTGCGGGGAAACACCGTGATAACTGAATTTCAGTGTTGTGGCATCTTTGGAGTCGCTCACAAGGCTGCCAGCGCCCCATTATAAGATGTGCGAAGAGTTTTTGACGTGGTCAGGATGGAATCACGATGGAAGTATCAGGCGATATTGGGCCACCGGCAGGAGTGCGACAAGTCCGCCTCGCTGGGCCGATCCAGCGGTTTATTCGTACCGAGGCTGCGGGTGGCGTTGTTTTATTGGTAGGAGCCTTGATCGCATTGATTTGGGTGAACTCGCCTTGGTCGGATAGTTATCACCATTTATTCGAACATCACTTGGCATTTGACCTAGGATTTTTCGCAGTCGACGAGTCTTTGCACTTTTGGATCAATGACGCCGCGATGGTCATTTTCTTTTTTGTGGTAGGAATGGAAATCAAACGTGAGGTCGCCATCGGCGAACTAGCAAGTGCCCGACGAATGGTGGTGCCCGCCGCTGCCGCTATTGGCGGAATGGTTATACCAGTTTTGGTTTTCTTCTTAATAGTTGGCAATTCTGCTGGTCGTGAGGGCTGGGCAATTCCGATGGCTACTGACATTGCTTTCGCTGTAGGTGTCCTTGTTCTTGTTGGGCCTCGTATTCCTATGGGGCTCAAAATCCTCTTACTGGCGATGGCGATTGTTGATGATCTCGGAGCGATTGCAGTGATAGCAATCTTTTATACAGATGCGATCGATTTCGGTGCACTGAGCATCGTGATTGGTCTGCTGACGTTGGTTTACATGTTGAACAAATTTGGTATGTGGTACGTCCCCGTATATTTCGTGATAGGAGGTATTGCCTGGATGGCAATGCTGCAATCCGGTGTTCACGCAACGATCGTCGGGGTATTGCTGGGTCTTATGACACCATGGCAGAGTTGGCACCGCCCTGAGGATTTCACAACAATTATTCGACCGGTGTTAGGGCGATTGCAGTCACAATCCAACGAGAATGCAACGTCCCTCGATCGTGAGGATCGTGTTCATGCGTTGATGGAAGTTGCCGAAGTCGGGCAGCGGGCGGTGTCACCGTTGGACCGTCTGGAGCATGCATTACAGCGCCCTGTGGCATTCGTAGTCGTACCGATTTTTGCGCTTGCTAATGCCGGCGTGGAGCTGTCACCGGACACTTTAGGTGATGTGTTCAGCTCAAGCCTGATGTGGGGTGTAACCCTAGGTCTCCTACTAGGGAAACCAATCGGCGTGACATTAGGTGTATGGCTGGTAGTTCAGGCAGGTGCTCAGCTTCCTCTTGGTGTGCGTTGGGCTCATGTGGTAGGAATTTCGCTGCTGGGTGGAATTGGCTTCACGGTTTCATTGTTCGTGACACAGCTGTCATTCGAAGCAGAGACTCTCTTAATCAATGCCAAAGTAGGGATCCTGATTGCCTCATTCGCTGCAGGAGCTCTTGGGTATGCCTTACTCCGAGTGGCAAATCGACCTTCTGGGGTGTGATTTCAGAAAATGGCTCTTGATTTCCTCTTCGTTGTCATTGGATTGACTGTCTTACTAACGGGAGCCCGCCTCGTTGTTCGCTCTGCGCTTTTGATCGCTACTAGTTTTGGAATGAGTCGTGTTTTAGTCGGGTCGACAATAGTTGCCTTCGGGACATCTGCACCTGAACTAGTGATAAGTATGACGGCTTCGTTAGGGGATTCCGACGGTCTTGGTGTTGGTAATGTGATTGGATCCAATGTTGCCAACGTTGCTCTCGTTCTTGGGATGGCGGCGGTAGTCAGTCCGATGGTGGTTGATCGACGGTTACTACGTTGGGAGATACCGGTCCTGTTTGCAGCGACAGTGACAGTTTTACTGGCTGGAACGGACGGTGAACTGGCTCGTTGGGAAGGGTTGATGTTGTTCGTGGTTGGTCTCGGTGGTTTCGTTATAGTTTCGTTCTTACTCGCGCCTGAATCTCCAGTACTGATCAGTGAAGAAGATAAAACTCCCAAGACTCTCTCTCCATACTTGGATAAGACGCTCACGAATGGTTGCCTACTGATCGTGGGACTTGCTTGCTTGGCTCTCGGTGCAGCGGTTGTTGTACAAGGCGCGACAGGTGTTGCGGAGCGGCTGGGATTGAGTGATCTAGCAATTGGTGTCACAGTCGTTGCTGTTGGGACAAGTTTGCCAGAAATTGCGACCACGGTGATCGCAGCGCTTCGGCGAGAACATGAGATTGCTATAGCAAGTGCAGTTGGATCGAACATTTTCAATCTACTTGGCGTTCTGGGTTTGACGGCCTTGGTTGCTCCACTGAATTTCGACCAATCGCTCTATCAGTTCGAGATGATCGCTCTTGGTTTGAGCAGCCTTGTGCTTTTCCCGATCGTTGCATTGCATACGAGATCGTTGGTTGATCGACGAGAAGGATTGCTTTTACTTTCTGCCTACGTGATCTTTCTGGGGCTGATTCTCGATCGTGCATGAAAGCAGACAACGGGTGTGTATAACGAGTCGATCTATGGGTTCGAGCAGTTTAATGTTCAGAGGTTATTGCGAATCTGATCAAGGATAGTTTTGCGCTGAACCTTCCCGTTGCGAGTACGAGGGAGAGCTTCGACAAAGTGGTACTGGTGAGGGCGTTTATACTCCGCTAGGTTTCGAGTCGCGTGCGCTTCGAGGTCGGTAGTGCTGAGACTGTTAGGGGTAGTGGGTACGATACAGGCTGTGACGAGCGTCTTTTGATCGTCGATCGCAAGACCGACAACGGCTGCTTCGGCAACGCTAGGATGCGATTCGATCGCAGATTCGATCTCAACGGGTGAAAGACGATAACCAAACGACTTGATGACATCATCAGCTCTTCCGTGGAAATGGACATAGCCGTCTTGATCGATGGAGGCACGATCACCACCGACGAACCAATCGCCTCGGAAAACGGCTGATTGTTCGTCTGTTCGGTTCCAATAGCCGATCATTAGCCCGGGATCAGATCTATGAACTGCCAATAGGCCGATAGCACCAGCTGGTAAAGGTTTGGTACTGCTTGATTCCTCTTCCAAAATTGCTACGCGTCGTCCATGTTGAGGACGGCCTGGAGAGCCAACGCGTACAGGTGTGTTAGGGCCTGACGAGATGTATGTGGATATTTCCGTCATCCCGAGAGACTCATACATTTCAGTGCCCACCCGTTCAGTCCATTCTTCGTAGAGTGCAGGAGAGAGTGCTTCGCCGGCGCAGAGTACGTGACGCAGTGATGAGAGGTCATGAGTCTCAGGATTCCCGTACTTGAGGACTTGGCGGAAGACGGTGGGGACAGCGACGAAGATCGTAACGCCGAGCCGTTCAATCAACGTTGGCCAGATGGCCGGATCAGAGCTTCCACCTCGAAGCACTGCATGTGCTCCGGCCGCCCAAGAGTCCATAAGTCCGACTCCGAGGGTGTATGACCAATTGAGCGTGCCCGCATGCATCGTGACGTCATTGTTCTTGAATCCTTCCCAGCCTTCGCGCATAAGTGCGCGGCCATGGAGGGTGCGATGGGCGTGGAGGACACCTTTCGGTCGATCGGTAGTGCCTGAGGTGTAGATCAGGAAGGCAGGGTCTTCAGCATTAGTATTTGGAAGTGGATCAGAGGTCGCTCGTCCTACTTGCGAGTGATCGAAGGTTTCAAGAGTTTCAGGTGTGATGGTCAAGCCCTTGAATTCCATATCCTGCGAGGATTTAGGAATAATTATTGCAGTTGCTCCGGAATCTTCTAGAAGGAAACGAGATTCTTCCTCTGTCAGCATTGGTGATGCGGGAATCGGAATTAGACCAGCAAGCGTTGCGCCAAAGAAGGTAAAGGCATATTCGGGTGAGTGAGGGAGACGCACGAGGAGGCGATCGCCTGGATTAAGTCCTGTCTCTAGCAATCCGTGAGCGATCGCTTCGACGTGGTTCCAGACCTCGGCATACGTCCAACTGCGGTCATCAGATTCTGGATCAATGAAAGTGAAAGCAGGGTTGTTCCTAGTTAATGGGTCGAGTGCTCGGCTCTCGAGACAGTAACGAGTTAGGTTGAGCGTTTCGGGAGGTGATGGAGCACTAGTCATTAGGGAAGTTTACCTGTTCGGTAGGTTTGGGTTTCAGCACCAAGTTTACTTTCTACTATCGGATAGGGTTCATGACTCTATGTAACCGTTGAATATCTGGAGATCGGCATTTATTGATTGCGGCGTTCCCAAGATAATTAACCAACAAGAACATACGTATTACCCAGCATCGCCTGGCATGAATGCTTTTTCGATAATCGCTGACATTGAACCTAGCGATGTGGGTATGCGAGAGTCAGCGCCGTAGGAATGAATTCTTTGCTGATTATCCTGACATCGTTCCTTCGAGGCGGTTTGCAGGATTGCCTGTCCCTGAGCGTCGACAACGCGAGCAAGTGCCCATGCTTTTGCTGGCCCGTAACCGAAGATCGAGGCAAGCATTTCGATAACGTAATCGTACGTGTGTTGGTCGTCATCGAGTAAGACGAGGTGGTAAAGAGACTCAAATTGAGGTTTCTCGACTTCGATAAGTTCAGGAGTTTCGGTATTGGGTTTTGGGGTCATTTACCAACATCTTGGGTGGTTTCTCGAGGTCATGTGGACCCCTGAGATTCGTGAGGATGTCATACTGGTCCTAGGGTATTTGAGACTGCTTGGGCAGATCTAGCTCTATCATGAGTAGTATTCCTGAAAGGCTAGAAATGATTGAGGGGCCGCTCGCGGTGATCCTAACGGGAGGGCGGGCGAAACGACTGCAGCCGTTAAGTCTCGAGTTACCTAAAGCGATCATACCGGTGCTTAATCAACCTTTGATCACATATACATTTGAGCGGCTAGCAGAGACTGATATTAAAGAAGTGTTCATAGTCGTAACGCCGGACGACAGATTAACTGGAAAGATCTCTCGCGAATCAGTGCCCGCCGGTATGTCGATCAAGGTGGTCGTTCAGCCAATTCCTAACGGACCAGCAGGCGCACTCGCTCATGTTCCAAATAACAGTATACGGCGGCGCCATGTGGCCGTGATTGCCGCTGATTCGTTGCTTTACGGAGGTGACATTCGAGGCCAGTTCGGATCTTGGTTGAACGAACCTGTTGATGCATGGTTGCCGCTTGCACCCACTAAAACGCCGACATCGATGGGGATAGCTCAACTAGTTGGTGAGCGCATCGTTGAATTTGTCGAAAAACCCAAGCGTCCGAAAGGGAATCTCGCATCACCTGCGTGGTGGTTGCTGGGCCCTGAAGCGATTGATCGTGTGCTTGACGATGCCGTTGTTAACACCAAGGGCGAATTAGAGATATCTGGTACGTTGTCAGTGATGATCGAAGAAGGGTATTCGATCGGTGGGCGCTGCTTCGATGGCGAATGGTATGACACCGGTACGCTTGCTGCGTTGCTTTCGACACAGGAGCGGCTACTTCAGGAAAAGGATATTTCCGTCCTGATCGCACCGGACGCTATAGTTGAAGACTGCCAACTTGGTCCGAATGTGGTTGTAGGTTCTGGTTGTCGTCTGCGGGACGTAACACTGTCGGACGCGTTGATAGCACCGGGAGCGGTAATCCATGGTCTTAAAGATTCACAGATTATCGTGACCCCAAGCGGGATCATCGGACGACCTTAGAGACTGTTTGCGTTATCAAAATAGCGGATTGCGTGGTGGCGAGATGCTGGAAGATCCTGGTCGGTTCTATTGGAAATGGATAGCCATCGGAGGCGCTCTTTTGGTGGTGTACGCTATCGAGCGTGCTATCCGGACTGGGGGGCTATTTTAACTCTGACCTGCCTAGTGCATGCTGATAGCGATTACTGAATTGCGACGATACGTCAAAAAATCATTGGATAGATGGTTTTTGCATTGAGGCTGTCTTCATGATCGGAAGAGTAATTGGGATAGAAGCTGGTTGAACAAACTATCGTGCTCTCGCGGTGGGCGGGTCTGCGCGCTAGAATCCTCCGCCAGCTAGAGAAAAAAGAGTGCTGATGCACCGAGAGGAGTAGGTATGTCGGTGGAGAGGTTCCCAGTCGAGGCTGGGCACATCATGTTGTTTGCACGTGCAGTAGGGGACACAAACCAAATCTATTACGACGAGGACTATGCTAAGACAACAGAACCGTCGGGGATGATTGCACCACCGACGTTTGTTCAATCGAGTGCACAGTTTGAGCCCGGGTATTATCTCCGTCCGGTGATTGGCGAACCATGGTTTGGCTCAGGAAAAGAGTCGACCGGTGTCGAGCGTGAGTCGGGCGGTGGAGGAGGTGGCGGTCTGCATGCGGAGCAGCACTTCGAGTATCACCGCCATCTTCGTCCTGGCGACGTATTACGTTCGGTGAATAAGCAAGGCGAAACATGGGAGCGTGAGAGTAAGCGAGCTGGCAAGTTGAAGTTTTCCGAGTCAATCACGGAATACTACGACCAGAATGATGAGTTAGTGATCACCGCTCGCTCCGTGGGTGTTCAAACTGAACGCCCAGTGGACCAAGGTTAGGAAGTTCGATGGCACTCAAGGCAAGTGAGATCAAGGTCGGAGATGAGCATACAGAAGTCGTGGCGGATAACCTCACACGAACTCAAATTGTTCAGTATGCGGGCGCCTCAGGAGACTACAATCCCGTGCATACAGATGAGGTGTTCACAAAAGATATTGCAGGATATCCATCTGTTTTCGCTCATGGGATGCTCTCGATGGGAGCGACAGGTGTTGCTCTGACGAATTATGTCGGTGATGGTCGCCTAACTAAATACGGTGTTCGGTTCGTGAATCAGGTATGGCCAGGGGACACATTGACGGCCACGATAGCCGTCGAGGAGTTACGAGAGGAAGACGGGCAGCATCTCGTCGATCTCACAGTTAGTACTTCGAATCAAGATGGTCGTGAAGTCGTGAGAGGTACAGCGACAGCTCGCATTGATGCGTAACGAATCGCTGACTTCGTAGACGTCAGAAGGGCGCCATTCGGTGCCCTTCTGTATAGGAGGTAAGGTCTGACGCGAATAGATGCGGCGGAGATTGAACTGTCAGAGATGGAACGTGCTTGGCAAGAATTAGCTCCAGTGTCCTGGGTCGATTCAAGCCAAGCAAATTACGATTTGCTTCCATTTCAACGCTATCGCCAACTCCCGTTTGTAGACATCCCCTACGATCCGAGGCGAGAGGAGCACTGGGCAGACGCTTCTCGAATCGCAGATTTTGTCTCTTGGCTTCCGACGGTCGAAAGTGGAGAGCGCTCCACCGTACTCGATATTGGTCCGGGCGATGGTTGGCCTTCTATTCCCATTGCTGATACGCGCGAGGATGTCCGTGTCATTGGTCTTGAGCCATCGTCACGCCGGACGTTGATTTGTAAGAGGAATGCACGCCGACTGAATATAAACAACGTTTGTTTCCTGATGGCATCGGCGATGAAGATGCCTATCGCTGACGAATCTGTTGATCTGGTAACAGCGTCCTATTCGCTTGAAGAGGTCACTGATTCACAGCAGGCGATGCGAGAGATATATCGTGTACTGCGACCAGGCGGCTTTTTCCGAGTCGCTTATCAGCAATGGGATTTGCCGGTACAGGAACTCGAGAGCGTTTCGCTATTGGAAGGTGATTCGAAGCTTCTTTTTCAATACATCCGGCGAGTGCGTGAGCCACGATTAGAACGTCGTTACACATTAGCTTTAGGGATGGACGGGCCAGGTGCTGTCATTCATCGCGAAGCACTGATTACATCGGCTTCGGAGCCTCGCGTGTTGGGTGAGACACGCCTCGATCCCGGATCTCCGCTTGGTCCGAATTTGTTGGTTCAACTTGCTTCGTATGCAACATCGTCACTCGCCGTCGAATTACGGCGATGGACAACCGACGAACTAATCACTGATCTGGAACAGGTAGGGTTTTCTGAGGTGTGGGGTACTCTCCATAGTGGAGAGCGTGGCCGTGTTTATGGTCGTGAGCAGATTGCCGAAGACGTCGAGATAGAGCTGCGAGATTTTAATGTTTTGGCGGAGGAAATTGGTGTGCGTGCTGCTGCAACAGAAGGGACTGGGATGGTGACAGCACAGCGGTCCTTGCGAGATTTCTAAGAGTTCACTTTTTGAGTGGCCCGAGATGTTGGATGAGGAAAGAGTGTTCAGCCTGTCAGGCAAGAGCTGCCGGTTCGCTTTCTACTGTTATTTAAATTGACCGCCTTCGAATAGTCCTACCGGAGTGCACCAACGATCCGTAATCTAGTAGGCGGAAGCGTGAATTTCAGAAGATGTTCATGATTCTGTCCCAGCTCTGGTGGAGGTAGAGTCCAGTGCGTCGAGCAGTTAGTACCGATGATCCGATGCGTTTTGAAATCGAAGAGTATGAACCGGAAGCTCCAGGTCCTGGAGAAGTATTATTACGCGTGCGCGCCTCTGGTATCTGCGGATCTGATCTCCACTCATACCGTGATCAGTCACGCTGGCTTTCTCCGGAAGGTGGCTGGCAGGCTGGGCGCACGCCCGGTCATGAAGTCAGCGGCGAAGTTGCGGAGGTTGGTGAGAAGGTCACCGCATTGCACGAAGGCCAACGAGTTGCATTACAGCCGCGCCCGTTCTGTGGTACATGCTCCGCTTGTCGTTCTGGGCGGACCGAGCTGTGTCGCTACAGTCCTGGTTTGTTCGGCGAGCAGATGCCTGGCGGCTGTAGCGAGTATCTGACCGTTCCTGCCGAGAACTTGTTCCTTGTCGAAGAAGATCTTGATTTTGCAGTTGCGGCATTGGCAGAACCATTAGCTGTGGCGGTGCATGGTCACCGTGTAGCCGCTCAGCTCGATCCAACGCGACCTACGCAAGGAGAACGGGTAGTAGTACTAGGTGCGGGGCCGATTGGCCTGATGTCGGTGTTTTACGCGAACCAAGCAGGCGCAGAGGTAGCTGTTACATATCGTTATCCGCAGCAAGCTGAAGCGGCACGGCGACTTGGTGCTACTTATCTCTTTGAAGCTGACGGTGATATGGAGACCGAGCTACATGCTTGGGCGAAGGAACATCCGGTAGACCTTGTGATGGAAACTGTAGGTGGTGCTGCCAATACTCCGGAAGTCGCATCACGAATAGCTCGTTGGGGCGGGCGTGTGCTGTTACTTGGAGTTCCAGCACGGCATGTGACGTTACCTGCACAGGTAATTCTAACGAAACAACTCAGAATCGCTGCGACTGTTTTTTATGGATATATCGGGATGCAACATGATTACGAGCTCACGACGCATCTACTTAACCAACACCGTGACTTGCTTTCACCCTTGATTACGCATCGTTTTCCATTAAACGAAGTTGCCGATGGCTACGCGGTAGCAGCGGATAAGACTAGTGGAGCGATCAAAGTCTCTATCCAGCCCTAGTACGACCAACGTTTGGAATAGTGACTTTTTGATCATCTGGAGTCACATTGGTTGCAATCTGCTGCGGTGATTCGCGATGGTAGAGGCGCTTGATCAGATTTTGATTCGCTAAACGCGGTCGAAGTGCCTTAGGTAGAAGGCTCTCGAAGGGAGCGGTGATGGACTCTCCACTCGCCGGGCTGCGGGTCCTCGATATCTCTGAAGGAATTTCCGCGCCGTTCTGTGCAAAGCTTCTTGGCGACCTTGGAGCTGACGTTGTTAAGGTTGAAAGTCCGGATGGTGGTGATAGTGCGCGATCATTAGGGCCGTTCCCCGATGATGCTCCGGATCTCGAGAAGAGCAGCGCGTTTTTCTATTTCAACACTAGCAAGCGCGGTATCACTCTTGATGTATCGAGCAAAGAAGGGTGTGCACTGCTCGAACGACTTGTTCGCCGCTATGACGTTGTCATTTCGAGCGCAACCGAAGGTCAACTTGCTGGGCGCGGGATCGGCTTCGAGCAACTGCGAGCCTGGAACAATAGAGTGATTCTCACGACGATAACTGGCTTTGGTTCAGATGGTCCTTATTCTGGTTATGAATGGTCGCATCTGATTGCTTGTGCCATGGGCGGATGGGCAAATACTTGCGGCCTTCCGGATCGTGAGCCTCTGCAGGCCGGTGGTGCTATTACGGAGACATTGACGGGAGGCTTTGCTGCTGCCGCTACGCTGTTGGCGGTCCTTGGTCGGAATATCCACGGGCATGGTGAGCATGTGGATGTGAGTGCACAAGAGGCGACACTCGCAGGTGCGCTTTTCCCCTCACTTCGGTATGAGTACTCAGGTGATGTGGGTAATCGAAACTCCGAGTTTGGTCCGGGACCTTCGTACATGCTTCCTACGAGAGACGGATACGTCGGGGTGAATGTATTAACGCAGCCGCAGTGGGATCTTCTCTGTAATTTTCTTGGTCATGATGAGTTGCTGACTGACCCGCGTTATGCGGGTCTTGGCCGCCGAAACCATGCTGCCGAGATAGGTAAGATTTTTCAGAGCGCACTTTCTGGCCGCTCGGCTGAAGAAGTTTTTCATGAAGGCGAAGCGTGGCGTGTTCCGTTTGGACTCGTTCCGAACATGACTCAGCTTGCTGAACTGCTTCCGCATACTGAGCGTGGGTTCATGGTTGAATTGGAGCATCCGGTTACAAATACGGTTCGTGTCCCTGGTATCCCATACAAGTCGACTGTCACAGATGCGAAGCCATACAGGCCTCCTCTCCTCGGCGAGCATCAACTCGAGGTGCTGGCAGAACTCGATGATATAGATAAGGAACCCATTCCAGCCAAGGTGACAGACGAGCACGTGCCACTTCCTCTGGAAGGATTGAACATTATCGATCTGTCGATGTTTTTCTCCGGACCATTAGCGATGCAAATATCCGGTGATGCAGGTGCAGACGTGGTGAAGGTTGAATCAGTACAGCGTATTGATGGTTGGCGAGGCTCCTCGCTCGCCGCCGGAGTCGAAACACCTTGGGAGCGATCACCGAACTTTAATTGGGTAAATCGAAATAAACGTGGAATTACGCTTAATTTGGCCGATGAGCATGGTGCTGGAATTCTGAAAAAACTTGTAGCTGGTGCCGACGTCCTCATTGAGAATTATACGCCGCGAGTGATGGCAAATTTCGGACTAGAGTACGAGACCTTGAAAGAGATTAATCCGCGCTTAATAATGATGTCGATGCCAGGATTCGGTAGCGACGTCACCTGGCGAGACTATGTCGCCTTCGGTATGTCTACGGAACAGATGTCGGGAATCAGCCATCTAACCGGATACAACGGAGGGCCCCCAATCTTTACTGGTATGAACGGTGGTGATCCCTTTGTTGGAGTCATTGCTGCTAGTGCGCTATTCGCAGCGCTTTACCATCGCGAGAAAAGTGGTCAGGGTCAGCACATAGATCTCAGTCAAATCGAAGCGTGCACGCTATTCGTTGGAGACGCTGTTACTGGTGCAATGTTGGCCGGCTACGATCCAGGGCGTATCGGGAACTCTCATCTAACGCGGGCTCCATATGGGATCTACCCTTGCCGAGGGAACGGTTGGATCGCGATCGAATGTCAGACGGACAGTCAATGGGCTGCGTTAGCCCAGCTGCTCGGTCATCCTGAGTGGGCAACGGCAAATAGTGAATATGCGACTGCTTCAGGGCGTCTTGGGAAACGAGACTCGATAGATGTGGCAATCGCACAATGGACGCAGATGTCAGACCATATCTTGTTGATGAATAAGTTGCAGGAGGAAGGCATTCCTGCTGGTGCTGTGTTATCAGGCCCCGAGCTTCTTGAAGATCCTCAACTTGCTGCGCGAGGTGGTTTTATCGAACAAGATCGACCTGATATCGGTGTGAAGCACTATCCCAACCAGCCATATCGGTTTCGTTTTGCCGCTTCCACTCCGGACAGGCGTGCTCCATTACTGGGTGAGCATACTGCGGAAGTATTACGTGAGAAGCTTGATATGACGGATGCCGATCTTGAGGCGCTAGAGCACGATGACGTGATCGGTACTATACCTATTGCATCTCGTTGAGGCGTTCAATTCGCGGTTGTTAACTTGATTTGCTCGTCTGGTCTAGTTTTTTATATGCAGATTTCGCGCAGGAACAAATTTCGCAATTATGACTTTATAGGTCTGTGATCCTTGGCTAGAGCGAATTACGATATGGGAATGTGAATCGAAGGTGAATCATCATGACTGGACCCCTTGAAGGACTGAGAGTTATAGACCTATCTAGTGGTCCCGTGGCTGGTATAGCAACGATGGTGTTGTCAGATTTTGGCGCCGACGTGGTCAAGATCGAACGTCCAGGTGGCGACCCCTTTCGTTTCTTGAGTAACTCTCCGATGTGGTTGCGCGGGAAGCGCTCCGTCGAGTTGGATTTGAAGGACAAAGTCGGACAGGAGCATCTCTACGAATTAACGGATGCTGCGGATGTGGTTGTCAGTAATTTTCGAGCACGTGCAGCTATTGATCTTGGTTGTGATTACGATGTGCTTGCTTCACGTAATAGTAGGATTGTGTATCTGCAGCTCGACGGCTTCGGTTCATCTGGTCCGTATATGGATCTTCCTGGCTACGAAGGTGTCGTTGCAGCGAAATCTGGACGTATGCAAAACTTCGCCGGCACGGCGTCGCGTGCAGGTCCGCAATTCGCGTCGGTTCGAGTGGCATCGCACGCAGCGGCACAAGCGACGATATCGGGTGTTCTCGCTGGTTTGATTGCACGTGAACGGATCGGACTCGGGCAGTACATCGAAACCAGCATGTTGCGTGGCATGATCCCTTATGAACAAGGTGAATTGATCCGCCTACAACTTGCAAATACTCATCCATCACTGTTTGGAGGAGATGACCCTTTGCTGGCGCCAGGGAAGCGAATGCCTTCGATTCAATATCAGCCGGTACTGACCAAGGGCGGCCAGTGGATGCAGCCTGGAAATCTGCTAAAACAACAATTCGATAGCTTTATTGCCGCGGCTGAGATGACCGATGTTCTGGTTGACGATCGTACACAGGGCTCACCGGCCACATGGGATCCTGACGTCCTAGAAGAGGTGCGTGACAAGATTCTTTTACGAATGCAGGAGAAGACAGCCGACGAATGGATTGAGCAGTTTACTGAGCTAGGGAACATTGCGGCACACAAATTTCAGACCACCCAACAGGCGCTTAGCGACCCGGACATTATTGAGAACGGACATCTCGTCGAAGTGACTGATCCGCGACTAGGAGTTCAGATTAAGGAAGACATTGCAGTTACTGACTCAATAGTCAGTGAGAAGCAGTTTGAGACACAGGAAGAACAAGCTCGTTGTTTTCAGTTGGGCTTGATTGCTGATTTAGAACACACGCCTGGTCAGGTTGGTGGTGCCGCACCATTATCCGGTCAGCACACGCTCGGAGTATTGAAAGAGAAATGGGATAGGGCTAGCACCAAAGAGACTTACCAGGATGACGCGGAGCCACCGTTATCAGGACTTACTGTGCTTGAATTTGCGTCGATTATTGCGGTGCCTCTTGGAGTGTCACAGTTAGCCGATCTTGGTGCACGTGTGATTAAGGTCGAGCCGATGGGAGGTGATCCTTACCGTCAGCTTGCTGATGGTGTCGGTGCAATGCGTGTCAATACAGGCAAGGAGAGTATTGCAATCAATCTTAAGACCGAAGTCGGTCAGGAGATCCTGAAGAAATTGCTTGTCAAGACAGATTTGATTGTTTCGAACTTCCGACCGGGAGTACCGGAACGGCTCGGTTTTGGCTACGAGCAAGTGAAAGAAATCCGACCAGAAGTAGTCTATCTGGCGATGAATGGTTATGGCCGTAGTGGCCCGGGCGTCGATCGACCTTCAGCACACCCAGTGCCTGGTGCTGGCGTTGGTGGTGCACTGTTCCAGGCAGGTGCAGAAGTTCTATCCAACGCCAACGGTGGTGATTTAGACCTTAAAGATATTCGTGAAATCTCCCGTAGATTGGCTCGCTCGAACGAAGTAAACCCCGATCCAAATGTCGCTATGGTTGTCATGACCTCTGCCCTGTTGGCACTGTATGCACAGCGCACTGGGCAAGGCGGTCAACGGGTTTGGATCGATATGTTTGGCGCGAACGCTTACGCGAACGCTGACGATTTTATTCGCTACCACGGTAAGCCTGATCGAGCGATCCCAGATCGCAACTTGTACGGTACAGGACCGCTTTCCCGTCTCTACGAGTGTAAAGAGGGATGGATTTTTCTCGAGGTTCTCTTAGAGTCCGAATGGGTGACTTTTTGCGAACGTATCGAGCATCTTGCATTAGGAGATGATCAGCGATTTGCTACACGCGAAGCTCGCGAGGCGAACGAAGTGTTACTGACCGAGTTGTTGAGTGAGATGTTTGCTCAAGAGGTAGCAGAATACTGGGAGAGCCTATTCTTAGAGGTCGGTCTTGGCTGTGTGCGTGCTGACGGACCAGCCGCCGGAGAATTTTGGGCTACCGATCCTTACGCTGCTCAAGCTGGAATGGTTACGCCGGTTACGGATAGTAAATGGGGAAACATACTTCGGCACGGGCCATTATGGAACATTAGTCGGTCATCACTGAGTATCGGAGCGGCACCGTTGTTTGGGGAGAACACCGACGCACTCCTCGGAGAGCTCGGGTACGGAGTAGATGTGATCGCGCAGTTGCATAAGGATGGAATCGTTGATGCAGCGGTAGTTGAGATGTAGCGGACATTTGCTAAAGCAAGTATTAACAATTCTCCGATCGTGAGGCAGTGGTATGGAATTTTCCTGGAACGATCACCAGAAGAGTTTTCGAGAGCAGGTCCGTTCATTTATCGCTGAGCATTGGAATGAAGGTGTTCGGCGCCGCGAAGGTCTTCAACTTCACGAGCAAGTACGTGCATATCAGCAAGAGCTCGCTGACGCGGGGTGGTTAACGATGTCCTGGCCGAAGGAATATGGAGGAGGAGGAGCATCTTATATCGAACAGATGATATTTGCTGAAGAGTCTACCTTTGCGCAGGCTCCGACTGGCGGTCAGGGGGCGGATCGGCTTGGACCGGCTCTGATTTTGTTTGGCAACGAAGAACAGCGGCAAGAGCACTTGCCTAAAATCGCGCATGCAGAAATCTCATGGTGTCAGGGTTATTCGGAGCCTGGCTCAGGCTCTGACCTTGCTTCTTTGCAAACACGAGCGGTGCATGATGGTGACGATTTTGTGATTAATGGGCAAAAGATATGGACTTCAGGAGCTCAGCATGCTGATTGGATTCATGTGCTGACGCGAACTGATCCAACAGCGCCGAAGCATCGTGGGATTTCCTATTTCATGGTTGAGATGGGTACACCTGGAATTTCGATTCGCCCGATCACACAAATGACCGATGAGCCTGGATTCAACGAAACATTTTTTGAGGATGTTCGCGTGCCGGCGGCGAACATGATCGGCGAGGAGAATCGAGGCTGGTATGTCAGTGCAACTACACTTGACTTCGAAAGATCGGGAATTAACCGTATGGCAGAGGCTGTTCCGATCTACGAGCGATTGCTGGAATATGCGAAGAGATCAGATAGTGCTGGGACTGGGCGACGAGTCATTGACGGTGCGATAAACCGGCAACACTTAGCTGACACCATGATCGAGATTAACGTCGCGAGGCTTCTCGGTTACAGAGTGTCATGGATGCAGTCGAATGATTTGGTGCCTAACCACGAATCGTCGATCTCAAAGTTGTTTGGCACAGAGCTACAACAGCGTAATGCTCGCCGCGGGATCAACATGCTTGGTCTAGGGGGTCAGTTGCGCTCTGGTTCTCGGCACGTACCGATGGACGGCGAACTTTGCTATGCGTACATGGCAACTGTCTCGAGAACGATTGCGGCAGGTACCAGCGAAATCCAGCGGAACATCATCGCAACACGTGGTTTGGGTCTACCTAGAGGTTAATTGCTTCAGCTGTAGCAGTGAGCGAATAGATAAGTATTGATAGATGCCTATTGATTTGTTTACTGAGTTAAAGATTCCGCTACGTCTAGTACTCCGTTGGAGATATCCCGTGAGATAGCAGGCCGCTAGTGAGTTGCTTATTTGTATTGGAGGAGTGGCAATGATGGCTGTTGCGTTGGATCCAAACTTGTGCATCGCAGTTGATGAGAGTGTCGAACTTCGTCCGTTGCGCATCGAGGATGCGGAGATGATGTATTACCTCGTGCATTCGAATCGCCAGCACCTAGAGGCATGGTTGCCGTGGGTTCACTCAATTCGGTCAGTGGCGGATGAAGCCACATTTATTCGACATAGCAGTAGGGATCTTGCTGCGGGGACCAATCTTTCATGTGCCATCGTCGTTGAACGATCAATCGTGGGAATGATCGGATGTTCGATTGAATCGGTGAATCATTCGGCGGATATTGGCTACTGGATGACTACCTCTTCTGAAGGGCGAGGTTTAGTTACCAGAGCGGCACAAGTACTCACAGACTTTCTTGTTACCGAGATAAACGTTCGCCGCGTCACAATCCGTGCGGCGACCGAGAACACACGCAGTCGAGCGGTGGCTGAGCGTCTAGGCTTTGTTCACGAGGGCACGCAACGCGATGCGCAAATTATTAACGGAGACTTCTGTGACCTTGAGATCTATTCAATGCTTGCACCGGAGTGGTTCTCCGGCACGTTGCATTGAGTCTTAGAGGTCTCTTAGCACTCGCGACTGCTTCTATCGATCCCAGCGCGAGCGACGCCCTTCCATATCTGAGTACACATCGATTAACACGGTATCTCCTTCTGCATTGTGTTTTTGCGCCGCGATGAGGGCATTTTTTAGCTCTTCAGGAGTGGTTACGGAAATGCCGATTGCTCCCATTCCATTGGCGATCATCGCGTAGTCCCCTTGCATATGGGAGACTCCATATTGTTCACGTGCCGTTGGGAACATGCCGGGTCCGTATGTGGCCATACCTCCGTTATTAAGTAGTACCGTGGTGATCGCGACTTTCGAGCGGGAGGCTGTTTCGATGTCAGTACCGGACATACCAAAAGCACCGTCCCCCATGAGGTTCAGGCAAAATTTGTTTGGATTAGCCAGTTTTGCTCCGATCATCAGTGGGATGCCGAAGCCGAGGTGAGTAGTTTTGCCCCACCCTACGTAGCTGTGCGGTGTGGTCGCCTTGAAAAATGGGATAATCGAATCCCGCGGTGCTCCTGCGTCATGCGTCACGATGCTGTTCTCGAGGTCGATGTTTTCGTTTATCTCGTGGATCACCCGGTAAGTGTTGAGTGGTTGCTTGTCTGAGGTTAGTAGCGGTGTCCACTCTGCCATCCACTCTGAGCGAATCTTGGCGATTTGTTCCACCGTAGATTTCGAATCGCGTGGTTCGTCTCCGATCATGGATTTCACTTCATCGATGATGCCTCGCAGTGTGAGCTTAGTGTCTCCGACCAGACCAATGTCGATTGATTCTTCTTTACCGATTTCGTCTGCATTGTTCGTGTTCTGTATCAAGAAAGCGTCCTGCGGTACGTCCTGTGCATAGCTGGTCCGTGTAAGACTCGATCCCAAAGCCAACATTAAGTCACAACTACCAAGCCATTCGTGCGCCGGACCTGTGGTAGTACCGCCGCCCGCGCCTAGAGCTAGAGGATGTCGTTCATCTATTGCTGATTTTCCCTGCATTGTCGTGAATACCGGCGCCGCGATCAGTTCTGCTAGCTCTCGTAGTTCTTCTGTGGCACGAGAGGCTAGTACGCCACCACCGGCCCAAAGAAGTGGGCGTTTAGCGTCGACAAGCTTTTGCGCTGCGTCATGAATATCGCCTGAAGACGGGACGTGTACCGACACACTTGGAGAGGCGTAATCTTCGAGCGTCTGGGATGTTTCGGCACTGCAGACATCTGAAGTCAACTCGACGACCATTGGTCCAGGTACGCCATTGCGTAGTCCGGCGAATGCACGTCGCATGACGTCACCGAACTGGTCCGATCGGTAGATTGCTTCTACGTGCTTTACTAATCCACGGTAGTTGTCGCTGACGTTGTAGTTTGGTCGAACTGCTAGCAAGTTAAGAGGATTCCCTCCTGGCAGCACGAGAATAGGGATATTGTCGGCACCTGCTTGTGCGATCCCACCAAGGGCATTTTCAGCACCTGCTTGTGACTGGACTGCGACCACTCCGAATCGCTCTCGATCGCTAGTACGACTAAATCCGTCAGCCGCCATAACTGCGCCACGTTCGTGTCGAAACGCAATTGGCCGGATACCTTCTTTGGCTACTGCATCAATTAGTGGATTTGAAGGAAAGCATGCCATCCACTCCACACCTTCACTTTTGAGGATCTTTGCGATCAGTTCGTTGCCGTTCATTGGAAGGCCCTTTCATGAGTGGTGGGTTGATCGTTTAAGGCTTTGTTTCTTTGTAGTTTTGGCAGAATTATACGCAGCCTGACTTTCGCGACATTCTAAAGATCATTGAGTTGAACAGCGAATGTAATTTGATGTTTTTAAATCTCGAGTGTTGGTTGCTAGTCCTTGCGTATCTATCGCCGCATAGTCCGTCAGCCGGTTACTAAATATAAAATCTGTCGTCAGCGTTGTATTTTGCAAGCCGTTTGCTTGTTGAAACAGCCCAGATAGAAATGTAATTCTCGTTCACAGAGGGACCGCTGTTAGTTGGTCCTCCTCATTTGATTCGTGGTGTAATCGAATCTGGTTTTGCTCCATCGAGAGCAGCATGAGCGATTTGTTCAAGGGCACGAGCGTCAATTGGAGGGTTTACGAGTCCACCTCTTACGTCACGGAAGTATCGTTCAAGAGGCAAGTTGCGTTGGAGCGCTACACCACCGACAAGGCGCATAGCAGTCTCTACGACTTCGATTGCTGTGTTTGTCGCGAGCATTTTCGCGGTAGCAACGTGAGGTTCGAGTTGGGATCGCCATTCCGGTTGTTCTTCCCAATCTTCTGCAGTGGTGAGGAGTAGGTTACGGGCGGCGATCAGCTGCGCATCAATTTTGCCAATGTGCTCACGCACATAAGGAATCGTTGCTAGTCGCCCACGACCGCCAGGATCGCGCTCGCGCACGAACGAAACCGCATAGTCACGTGCTGCTTCAGAGACACCGAGGTTGGCTGCTGCGACCAGCAATGGAAACCAAGCACCTCCTACTGACATAGCGTCACGATTCTGATCGAGCGATCGTCTGTTGATGATATCGTTGTCCTCGATCGGTACTTCGGTGAAAACAACATCATGCGAGCCGGTTGCCCGCATTCCTATCGAGTTCCAAGTTTCTTCGATTGCAATTCCTGAACGGTCACGATGCACTACGACTCGCCCGACATCACTATCGCCATCTTCGATGCTGCAATAGGTAATGAAATACGTGAGTATCGGACTTAATGTCGAGAATGTTTTGCGGCCATTGAGTTTCCAGTGACCAGGTTGATCAGGTCTGAGGATGGTCGCAGGACGGCCACCACTGCGTGGTGATCCCATTTCCGGTTCAGCAGCGATGTTGTTGACGAGAGCTCCATTATCAACGACGTCGCTAAAGATTCGATCACGGATCTCGTCTGGCCAAGAGAGTGAACTGGCTTCCGTGCCAGTTGTCATCAGATGCATGCCGACGCTGAGAGCAGTGCTGCCGTCTCCTTTTGCGAGAGCGAGTTGTGCTAACACGATGTCAGTTAGCCCGTGGCCAGATCCTCCATATTCCTCCGGTATGGCAGCCGCCAGATAACCGGCTGCCTTCATTTCTTCAAAGTTCTCGGTTGGGAATGAACCCTCACGGTCGTGCTCCGCAGCTGATGTTGCGAATTTGTCCGCGAGGCGTTCTGCAACTTTGAGCAAATCTGCCTGAGATTCATTCTTTGGAAACATCAGCTGAGCGTAGCAGCGAGGAGAGTGACGGTCGCTCTTACTCGCAGCTGTTTTTTTGTTGTGGTCCATCACGCAGTAACTAGTCTCTATCTATAGGGCATAGCTCCATGGCCACTTGCAAACGTTTTTTCCATGGGAACATCAGGGATCTTCGAAACATGTTGAAGATATGGTTACATGCCCGTCACGGAAATGGAGTTGAGTCACTGACGAATTGGTGTCATTTCTCGTACGATGCGGTTCCCCCTATGAGCGATTGAGTTGTTCAGAACCTGAATTAGAGGAGAACTGAAATGCAAGAGCTAGAGTTGGTTCCTTACTTGCTATACGAAAAGGAAGACACTGGGATTCTCTGGATTAAGTTCAATCGTCCGGAAAAGCTCAATGCCGCAGTAGGAGGTTCTGAGAGAACTGGAACACTCTCCAAGGTTGGCGAATACATGCGTGCTGGAGACGACGATCCCGATGTGAAGGTGATTGTGTTAACCGGTGTTGGTCGAGGATTCTGTGCTGGTGTTGACGTGAGTGGCGCTGACACAGGGAGTTTCGAAGCCGGCGATAACTTTCTCGGGAATGCTCCTGCACCTGAAGGGGTTGATGCCTCAAGAGAGCATTTTTATTACGGAATCACGAAGTTGATGAAGGACATTTCCTTTATTCGCAAACCAACGATCGCGATGCTAAACGGTGTTGCTGCCGGATTCGGTATGGGTATGTCATTACAGTGTGATATCCGTTACGGCTGCGAGAACACGCGATTCATCTCCTATCAGCAAGTCGGCCAGATCATTGAAAATGGTGGAGCCTACTACTTACCAAGGCTCGCTGGTCTCGGTAGAGCTCTCGAATTCTCGTTTACCGGCCATCTTGACGCCGAAACTGCAGCAGAATGGGGAGTATTGAACAAGATGGTACCGGCAGATGAGCTCGAAGATGAAGTTCGTGCGCTCTGTGACCGCATAATGCGTAATCCACCGCTAGTGAGTTGGGTGAACAAGCGCGTTATCCGTGCGGCAATGGACAGTACACTTGAAACTACCGCTGTCTTAACATCGAACGCATCTGGCATTCTTGCTAATTCGCAGGATGCTCAAGAAGCACGCTCAGCGCTTCGTGAACGACGGGAACCAAATTTTGAGGCGCGCTGATTTGATTATTGGTCGCTAACATAGGTGCAGCTTCGGGCCGGCAAGCTAGATCGGCCGGGATGGAGTTATCTGATGACATTGCACCCACAGTCGAAGAAATATCTCGAACAGCTCGCGTCCTTGGCTCTTTCGCCGATATGGGAGACAGGCGCAACAATTGCTCGAGAACGTCGCCGTGCTGGACTCGGCGACGTTCCGAAAGGCCCTGAGCTATCGAGAGTAGAAGACCGTGTATTGGACGTGAATAAGGGAATCCCTGCACGTATCTATTGGCCGTCAGGTGAGTCAGGATTACCGTTGCTGATCTGGTTCCATGGAGGCGGCTGGGTGACCGGCGGACTCGATGAGGCCGATGCGGTATGTCGACGGCTTGCTCAGCAATCTCAGGCGATTGTTATCTCGGTCGACTATCGTCATGCACCTGAGGACATTGCTCCTGCTGCCTACGAGGATAGTATCGCAGCAACTTCCTGGGCAGCTGAACACGCAGCAGAGTTCGGAGCTGATGCTGCAAGGATCGCGGTAGGTGGTGACAGTGCTGGTGGCAACCTTGCTGCTGCCGTTGCGCTAGATGCTCGTGATCGAGGCCCAATACTCGTACATCAGCTTTTAGTCTATCCGGTTACCGATTCGAGGATGGACACTGTTTCGTATCAGACGTGTGCGGACGGTTTCGGATTGTCCCGTGCTTCGATGATTTGGTTTTGGGATCAGTATGTTCCTGATGATGGGCCTGTCAGTCGCACTGATCCCCGTGTATCTCCAGCTCATGCCTCGAACCTTTCGGGGTTACCCCATGCTCATGTGATCACGGCCGAGTACGATCCTTTATGTGACGAAGGCGAAGCTTACGCACGCAGCCTTGAAGCAGCTGGCGTATCCACTCGTCTCGATCGGGTGGATGGTCACTTGCACGGCTTTTTCGGCACTCCACACATTTTTGATGCTGGTGAGGTGGCAATCCGAGAAGCAGCGCTGGAATTACAAGCATCGTTTGGGCGCGCTCCTGCTCGCGCGTAGATGCTGATATCGGGATAGGAGAGATTGGGCCATTTTAGTCATTCTTATTTTCACAGAATGACTAAATCTAAAAAAGTTGCGTATTAGCTAGTGCTAGTTAGAGAGTGCAGCGCGGAGGTTAGTGATGGTTCAGGAACTGATTGCATTCTTGTTTTCTGCCTTGGTGATGATCTGGGCTTTTCGATCAGCAGCATTTGCATTCAGCGGTACCGCTCGGTCCGGACTACATGAAGTGGTAAAGCGGAGACAAGAAGAAATAATGCTGACATCGGAGCAACTTGCTTTCCTCTACCAGCGAGATAATGCCGCACAGCAACGATTGGTTTACGCAGCGAGCGTGGTTGTTTCAGGTTCGCTGGGTGCATTACTTATTGCTGCTTCATTGGCTTGATCTTGGAATGATATCTGTCATGCAGAAGAACCAAAGGGCACTGTCTCAGTTGTTAGGCTTGTTTGCTTCAATCCGCACAAAGTATTGAGTCGTGCTGAATTGATGAGCATGTCAAGAATTGGGCTAAAGGTTGAGATGAGAACGTGTCCCCTGTGGACGACCACTGCTGGAGATTACTTAAGGGCAGCGATAACGCATCGGAATAGATGAGAGGCCTCGATGGGAATTCTTGAGGAGACTGACCGATCAGGAGATGCTCGGCCATTACCGCTGGCTGGGCTTCGCGTCTGCGATTTCACTTGGATCGTTGCTGGACCTCAGGCCACGCGGATTCTCGCCGATCTTGGGGCTGACGTGGTTAAGGTCGAAAACGAGTCGTACATTGACTCAATGCGACTCGGATTGCAGCGTCCTGATGAACCGATGAGTCTGAATGGCAGCGGGTTTCATAGCAACTTCAATCGCAATAAGAGAGGAATCACAGCGAATCTCCACCATCCGAGTGGTCGCGAAGTTGTGGAGCGGTTGGTTACTCAATCTGATGTTGTCATTGAAAATTTTAGTGCTGGTGCTTTTGAACGTATGGGATTCGGTTGGGAACGTTTACAGGAGTTAAATCCACAGGCTATTTATGTGTCTCTTTCAGGCTTTGGGCAGGTTGGTCGCGATAGGTTGAATATTACATGGGGTCCCACTGCGGCAGCGGTCAGCGGAGCTACTCAGATGTCTGGATTACCTGACGAAGATCCTGCCGGATGGGGTTATTCCTACCTTGACCATACAGCTGGCTACTATGGGGCAGTTGCTGTGCTGATGGCACTCCTTCATCGCCGTCGCACGGGAGAAGCGCAGCATATAGATATCGCGCAGATTGAGACAGGTATGGTACTGACTGCGGTACCAGTTCTTGACTATCAGGTGAATGGTCGTAAATACCAGCGTATAGGTAATCGCTCCGAATACCCATCGATAGCGCCACATAATACCTATCGTTGCGCGGGAGATGACTTCGAGGACGATCGCTGGATAGCTATTGTTGTTGAGACCGAAGAACAATGGGGTGCACTCTGTGACGTTCTCGGAAGCCCCGATATGGCTTCAGACAAACGCTTTAATTCGAACGATGCTCGAAAACGTAACGAGGACGAACTTGACACTGCAATCACAGTGCTCACCAGATCGCAGTCTGCAAGAGATTTGATGCATGCTCTCCAAGCTCGTCGTGTTCCAGCTGGGCTTTGCCAGCGTACTGATGACAAGATGGAGATCGATGAGCAGCTGTCCGCTCGCGGGTTTTATCCCTCAGCACCACATGACGAACTTGGCGAACACCGCTACGAGGGTTATCCGGTTCAGTTTTCCGATGCCCGTTGGCGTATGGTGCGAGGTGCTCCACTTCTTGGAGGCGATACAGTCGAAGTACTTACCGAGTTACTTGGTTATTCCGAAGAAGAAGTTAGTCAAATGATGGCTGAGCTGGCTATCTGATGGCCTCCCAACTTAATACAGAAAGCGCAGGTCCGATTGAAGGTTTGCGTGTGATTGAAGTTGGTGATCTTGCTGAGGTCGCCGGCAAGTTACTTGCCGATGCAGGCGCTGATGTGATTCGTGTAGAGCCGCGTCAAGGTGCTCGCAGTCGTCACATAGGCCCGTATGTCAACGATCGGCCGGACACGAACCATAGCCTGAGGTTCGCTTCGGCCAATACCTCTAAGCGCAGCGTTACGCTTGATTTCGAACGCGAAGAGAGCGTGTCGATCTGGTCGGCATTGGTTGCACGTACCGAAGTCGTTCTCGACGGGACTGGTTCCAGTACTTTAGACGACGCTGGTATCGGTGCAGATCATTTTCGCACTCTACAACCTGGGCTGATTTGGTGCTCGATTACACCATTCGGCCTTAATGGTCCTTGGCAAGATTGGGCGTCGAGCGACCTAGTTCAGCTCGCGCTTGGTGGACCAATGATGAGTACTGGATATGACGATCACTCACTACCTCCGATCCGATCCGATGGCGAACATTCAATCGCGATGTCGAATGAATATGCGCTAACGGCATTGCTAGCAGCACTATGG
This sequence comes from Dehalococcoidia bacterium UBA6627, assembly GCA_002455955.1. Lineage (GTDB taxonomy): Bacteria > Chloroflexota > Dehalococcoidia > UBA2979 > UBA2979 > UBA6627. The sequence continues at coordinate 12,689 of DKLZ01000086.1, read as the reverse complement.
CTTCGTGACGATAACTACGAAGACGGTGACCATCCGATCGGACAACTCATCGATGTTTCGATTCATGAAGCTGTTAGTGCAACGACCGAAGGATCCTTTCCGAATTGGGAATTTCTTGGCCAGCGTGTAATTCGTCAAACAGGTCGACACGCGGCAGCTGAGCGCAATTCCCCTTGGCAGTACAAGTGTACGGATGGTGATTACATACTGCTGATGGGTGGTGGTATCCCACGCGATGCAAAGATTTTTGAAGGTCTTCTTCGTTGGATGGATGAGTATGATTTGGCTGGTGATCTTCACGATCCGAAATATCTCGAAGTGCTTTATACAGATCCCAATCGCGATGTTGAGATTCGGAATCATGTTGCCGATACGATTGGTTCTTTTGTCCAATCATTGACTGCCGAAGAGGTTTATCGTCGAGGTCAGGCATTACACCTTCCTTGGGGCATCGTTCGTCGGCCCGAACAGAACCTTGACGACCCTCATTGGGAGGATCGTGATTTCTTTTGGAGAGGAGAGCTGCCTGGTCACGAAGAATCTGTTCGTTACCCAGGAGCGCCATACCGTTTCAGTAACTCGCCTGTTCGCATGCGCCGCCGTCCTCCACTCTTAGGCGAGCACAACCACGAGGTTTACATCGATGAATTGGGCATGGCCATCGCGGATCTACGACAGTATTCAGAGACCGAAGTGATTTAGGGCAATGATTCTTCGAAACAATGAATCGATGGTCGGCTATGTCTGTGTAGAGTTGCTCGATCGAGGCTACGCGAGGCAAGAAGGCTTTGCCGTGACCGCGGCGCTATCTTTTGACCAGACGGAAGCCGGCGTTCTTACAAGATTGATGGAGGTGAGATATGAATGATCGACTGCAAGGGCGTGCGGCGCTTGTAACTGGTGCTGGTTCGGGGCTAGGGCGTTCGATGGCATATCGCTTTGCAGCTGACGGAGCTGCTGTGATGTGTGCCGATCTCAATGAAGAAAGCGCGATGGAAACAGCAGCTCGAATCGCAGATCTTGGCGGTCATTCAGTCGCGATGCCACTTGATGTTACTGATAGTGGCGCGGTGAAAGAATCACTAGAACGCACTAACGATGAGTTCGACGGGATCGATATCATCGTCAACAACGCTGGGATTGGTGGATACCACGGTTGGGACGCAACGATCGATGTCAATCTGAGCGGTGTCTACTACGGTCTGCTCCATGGTGCACAGATGCTTGCTGACCATGGTGGTGGTGCGATCGTTAATATCGCCTCGATTGCAGGTCTTAACGCGTTAGTCACCTCTGGCGGGCGAACCACCACTGCATTAGCCGAAACCGGTGAGCTTACGCCAGATCGTAGCGCTGCCTATGTCGCTTCGAAGCATGGTGTTGTTGGATTGACCAGGCAATTCGCGATTAACTTTGGACAACAGGGTGTGCGCGTGAATGCGATCTGCCCTGGTTACATATACACGCCGATGACAGCTGGTATGAGAGAGCGTCCCGGTGCCGAGGAAATGCTGCAGTCCCTTCATCCCATGGGGCGCCTCGGACAAGATGATGAGGTCGCCTCAGCAGCAGCCTTTCTGGTCAGCGACGATGCTTCTTTTATCACAGGCGTTGCATTACCCGTTGACGGTGGGTATTCGGCGCGCTGATCGATGGCTAGGGCCGGCTTCCGCCCGCGGCTATCACACTAGCGCAGCGGCGATAATTTTGTAGGTTCTATCCGTTGGATATTCATTGCTCCACGATCGATCAGGTCCGGAATGCGAGGGCCGATGTTGTTTTTCCAGTGCTCTGAATCGTAGACCTTTGCATACTGCTCTTCGCGCTCCTGCTCTGAGTCGAATCGGCGTATCCAAATGTACGTCGATTCATCTTCCTCGCCTGTGAAGCTTCCAACGATGACCATTCCTTGTGACTGCTGGAACGGAATGATCTCATCTTCCATCATTCGCACCCACTCATCCTTTTTACCGGGCCTGACTAAGTATTGCCGTAATTCGAAGAACATTGATTCCCTACTTTCCCAGTTTTCGTTCGAATCGATGAGCGCCCGATAATAACTCGATTCACGAAGGCATCTGACGCATGGGCGATAGCTTACTCTGTGAAGCGTTAGAGTGTGAATGTCACGAAGAGGTAAATCCGATAACTAAATTCTCAGGGTACTTGCTGACTGACAATTGATAATCTCACTAACCTGCTGACTACAGAGGAGTATCTGATGGCGATTGAGAGCGCACTCCCATCGTTCACCCTTACTGATTTCGGGAACGTTGATCGAAGCTTCCCTACAGGCCGTAATACCCTTTTGTGCTTTGTTCACGAGGAATGCGAGACATGTGCCCTTTCTCTGCCATTGATTGAGGCAACTCACCGTGCCTTCGGAGACGCGATCGATGTATGGGTGGTTGGTCAAGACACGCCCGGGAACGCTCTGTTAATCGAACGGCACGATCTAACAGTGCCGATGCTCGATGACGACGCGCTCTCTGTGTCGTTTGCGTATGACCTCGATACCGTGCCGGCTATTTTTCTTACGGACGGAGAAGGTCAACAATTACGAAGCTTCATCGGTTTTGGACGTGAAGACTGGCGTGCATTGATTGCCGAGTTGTGCTCACTTAGTGCGCTTACAGGACCGGACATCATGTGGGATGACTTGCCGGAGTCGCGTCCAGGATGCGGATCTCGATCAGTGGAGCCGATGATCGCAGAACGTTTGAGAGCAGAGTCTGTCGGAAGTCCGTTACGGGCCCGGCGAGTAGAGATTGGTAGTGATGATGACGTTCACGAATTCCTGTTCGCTCAAGGGTTGACTGACGGTCTGCCCGTCGTTCCTCCTACACCGCAGCGAGTACTTCGTATGTTGGGAGGTACAACCCGCGATCCGCAGGAGCAGGTTGCGGTTGTACCTCCCAATCTAGCTCCGGTTACCGTCGAGAAAGTTGCAATAAACTCCGTAATGGCTGGTTGTAAGCCAGAATACTTACCGGTCGTACTCGCCGCGGTCGAGGCGATGTGCACCGATGAATTCAATATTCACGGCGTCAGCGCTACGACGATGGGTGGGACGCCGCTGATGCTGATTAACGGGCCGATCCGGGACAGGCTCGGTTTCAATTCGAAACTTGGTGCTTTGGGCACGGGAAACCGACCGAATGCCGCAATCGGGCGTGCCGTTCGCCTTGTGCTTCGGAATATTGGTGGCGGCAAACCCGGCGGCACGGAGCGCTCTACACATGGGAGTCCGTCTAAATTCACCCTCTGTTTTGCTGAGTGGGAGGAGCGAACACCTTGGGATCCATATCATGTCGAACATGGTTTCAAGGCTGAAGATTCGGTCGTCACGCTATTTGCTGCTACCGGGGGACCGTCCCTGATCATTGATCAGACTTCGAGGAGCGCACGGCAGATCGGTGGATCGATCGGGATGGTGCTTGAAGGTATCGCTCATCCAAAAACGCATGGTGCATCAGACACGTTCTTAGTGCTTTGCCCCGAGCATCTCGATACTTTGCAGACAGAAGGTTGGACGAAGGAACAGTTACGTGCCCGTATCCAAGAAGCTTCGTCGCGACCAATGAGAGAGCTGTTAGCTGACGAAGATTCAGGAGTAGGTATTTCGTCTGATCGTTTTGGCGATGATGGGCCGACGGAAGATCAGCTTCGTGAAATGGTTCCGAAGTTCGCGAATCCAGCTAATATTCATATAGTGGTGGCTGGATCGGAAGCTGGGAAGTTTTCATCAGTGTTTCAAGGTTGGGCGACTGGGCCGCGCGGTTCCCAGATCGTAAGTCGCAAGATCGAGGAGTAGTGCAATGTCGTTACAAATTCTAGACCCTACGGATGAGCGGGTACCGATCAGGCGTGAGCTGACGCCCCGCCCGGAGCACATTAGTGGCACGGTGGGCCTCCTCGACATTTCAAAACCGCGAGGGAATGTGCTGCTCGATCGCCTAGAGGAACTTTTCAACGAACGATTGCCTGAGATCGAGGTCAAGCGCTATAGCAAACCGACTTTTACGAAACCCGCACCGGAAGACCTGCGGCGGAAGATCGCTGAGGAATGTGGATTCGTTATCGAAGCACTTGCCGACTGAGGTTCTTGTACAACGTGCAGTGTGCACGACACGGTTTGGTTCGAAATTCAGAGCATTCCATCGGTCTTTATTGCGTCGACCGAGTTTTGCGATGCTGCTACCGCACAAGCCGAATCGCTGGGGCTACCCGAGGTAGAGCGGCTGTTCGTCCAACATCCAATTCAGGATGCGACTGACGAAGAGATGAGAGAGAAGGCAGAGGCAGTGTTTGATTCGATCCTCGTGGCACTGATCGACTGATGTCACCTAGTTCGATGAAGCACTGTCGCAGCAACGCGACATTTGATGGACATGCTCTCTTTTGAAATGTCAATTCTCGCTCATCATGAATGTTGCTTTTGTCAGTTGAGGGGTAGGCGGTAGTCCGTTATTCGCCGCCGATGACTTTCTGCTTACGATACTGATCGATCTCGACTGATGTGATTCCAGACTCTTCGAGGATTTCAGTGGTATGTCGCCCTAGTGGTGGAGAAGCACGGTGTGCTGTTAGCGGAGTCTTGGACATCGATACGATCGGCCCTACCACTCGTTGTGGTCCTGTGATTTCGTGTTCGAGATTGACCATGAGTTTCTGCGCCTCGACCTGAGGGTCATCGGCCATCTCTTCCGGAAATTGCACAGGCGCGCATGGAACACCGGCTTCTCGGAATACTGCCAGCCAATGAGCGACTGTTTCTTTGCGCATGCGATTCTCTACTTCGGCAACCCATATGTCTGTCTCTGCCCTGCTGTCTGGATCGCGTGCGTCGAAGTCGGGATCATCGCTTCGGTCATGGTTCATTCCGAGTACATTACGTGCGCCGTCTCTATTGGTTTTCGTAAGACATCCGAGGACAATAGCGCCGTCTTTTGCGACATAAGATCGGTAATAAAGTCGAGGTGGCCCGGCGCCAGAGTCGATGAGTTCGTTGCGTCTAGTAAGTTGCTCGGGATAGGAGGCGCCATCTGCGCGCATCTTTTGCAGGTCTTCGATCATTGGGTCGCGCATGGTGACATCTGTAATTGGATGACGCATCACCGCTACATCCTGAATTGCCAGTGCTGAACGCAGCAGTGAGCCCTCGATCAGTTGCCCTTCCCCTGTGCGATCACGATGACGTAAGGCAGCTACCACTGCCATACCGATCCCTAGGCCGGTGAGATAGTCGGCAATCGGTGGAGCCACCCCTTGTGGTTCACCACTGGGACCGACTTTGTTACTGGACACTACCAATCCTGCGTAGGCTGCTGCAGCCAGATCGGTTGCTCCGGCTCCAGCCATCGGTCCACTTGGGCCGAACCCTGTGAGGTCTCCGTAGACCAGCGCTGGATGGATTTCGCTCAAAGTTTCATAATCGATGCCCAGGCGTTCCGCGACGCCTGGACGGTAGTTTATTGTGACAACATCGAAATCAGGCAGGATACGATAGAGCAGCTCTCGCCCTGCTTTCGTTGCAAGGTCGATCGCTAGGCTCCGTTTGCCTCGGTTTAATGATTGAAACCTTTTACCTTCGCTAGCAACGATTGCCCCAGCCGAGCGGTAAGGATCGCCGGTCAGTGGCTCTACTTTGACTACATCTGCACCAAAGTCGGACATCAAGACGCCATTAAATGGCATTGCGACGATCAAAGAGAACTCTAATACGCGAATGTCGCTAAGTGGGCCATCAGACACAGAGAGTCTCCTCGGATCTGCTAACGAGAGTTGCTTAGCGAGGCTGTAACGGCCGCTGTTCGTGCCAGTGGAGTATCTGTTCTGCACTGGTCAAAGTTCGAACTCGTCAATTTCGTTATGCCTCAGGTCAGTCCTCATTTTTATCTCGAGGCAACAAATAAATGTTCTCGATACCAGCGTAACTCTTCTACGCTCTCGCGAATGTCACCTAGAGCCTTATGCGCACCTTGTTTCGCAGGGGCTTGCATTTGTTTGGGATACCAGCGGGAGGCGAGTTCTTTAATTGTGCTGACATCTACGCTTCGGTAATGGAAGTGCGCTTCGAGCTCGGTCATCTCTATGCGAAGGAAACGGCGATCATGAGGAACCGAGTTACCGCAAAGAGGTGATTTGTTCGGTGGAGTCCAATCTCGTACGAACTCAAGGGTCTTTTTCTCGGCCGCAGTTATATCGTGCGATGCATTCTGGATCCGCTCTATCAGTCCCGATCCTGTGTGCGTCTTTAGGTTCCATTCATCCATTAAGGCCAGTTCTTCTGGGCTTCGTTTGATTGCCAGAACGGGGCCTTCGGCGATGATATTCAGATAAGCATCGGTGACGAGTGTGGCGATCTCAATAATGACATCACGTCCTGGGGTAAGTCCTGTCATCTCAAGGTCTATCCATATGAGGTTTTGTGAGTTCGGTTCTGACATGAGCCGAGCCTACCCTTGACTAATAGCGAGCGTCATGTCCTGAACACGTTGTTCTCAGGTCAACGCCTTAGCGTGATACTGTCGAGCGATGGTAAATCTTAGATGGTTCACACTTCGATTGGTACCAGTTGCATTCGGTGCAGTCGCAGCGCTGTTCGTAGCTTGTGGTGACGAAAACACGTCTGCGCCTTCTTCTGGGACTAATGAAACCTCTTTGATACGAACCTCTGAAGCACAGGCAACGTTGAGTAAAGATGACCGCGGTCGAATAGCTGAAATCGGTGACAGTGTCGAAGTGCACTATCGTGGCACTCTTGAGAACGGTGATGTTTTCGATTCTTCTCTCAATCGTGACCCTCTTCAATTTGTTATTGGGAGCGGACAAATGATCGCCGGTTTCGATAATGCAGTACGTGGTATGTCTGTTGGCGATACCGTGATGGCGCGTCTTGAGCCGGCAGAAGCTTATGGCGAGGTCGACCCAGCGCTTATTGTTGAATTTCCGATTTCTCAGGCGCCAGAGGGGATCAAAGTCGGAGATCAGGTGTCTGTGTCTGGAATTCCAGCGGTAGTGACGATTGTTAGCGATAGCACAGTAACCGTTGATGCTAATCATCAGCTAGCCGGGGAGATTCTTACGTTTGAAATTCAAATGATGGTAATCAAGTAGCGCCACAGGGGTCCGGAGTAGGTCAACCCTAACCAGATTATCGAGCTATTCGAATCGTTCAGACTGGCTGATTATCGTCAGTGACACCTTTATCGCGGTAAACGGCACGCACTGCATCCTTGAGCTCGTCTATATTCGCGTAGCGTCGGTTAGGTAAATCCGCGAGTACTCGTGCGACCTCGCGATCGATTCCGCCTTTGTCACGACCCATGTTGATAATGGCAGCTTTTGAGATCGGGTAATGGAAACCCTTAAAGGCGAGCTCATAGTCTTGTTTAGTTGCATGTGGTGTCACTGGCATCTGTTGTCCTCCGACAGCTGAATTCTAACTCGCGCTCGCTCTGGCTCAACCGACTAATAGTCCTAACCCTGAAGTCGATCAAGTTCGCTGGGGAACTTTGCTGTTTCTGCGATTCCTAAGAGCAAGGACAGCTGTGATGGTATCGCGTCAACAGTAGAGCCATGCTTGCATATGTTTCTAGTGCATCGGATAGTTTGTATTACCTGATAGGGGAGTTCATCGCATCCGATACTCTCGTATCATGTAAGCGCTCCCCATTCGGATCAGCTATATAGTCGAATGTGGGACATGGGAGGCGTTCGACACATGCCTATATACGAATATCAGTGTGCCGAGTGTGAAATTCGGTTTGAATTACTCCGTCCATCGCGAGAAGCGTCATCTGAACAACCGTGCCCCAGTTGTGATGCGGAATCGAAGCGCGTGATGTCGAGGCAATGGTCAGCGTTCACATTCCGTGACGGTCATCCACGTCGGCTTCCCGATGATGGTGGTTATTGGCACCTGGGCAAGAAGGTCACACAGCCGAATATTCGTGGGGCACGACCAGGTGAGCACCCTGAGATCACCAAGCGCAAACCGAAGGAAGCGCTTTCCGTGGAGGAACTCGAGAAATACGAATACCGCAAGGAGAGGGAGGCGGAGTTCGTTGTTCGTGCTGGGTACAATCCAGTTGCATTCGACCCTGCCGATAAGGACATAGGAGATCGAATTGGTGTCGAGGGCACTACTCGCGAAGAAACAGTGAAACGTCGTGTAGCTAAAACGGCTCGAAAGCTTCACTATAAAAAGAAGAGCGTCGAGGAGTAGTCGGGCATCTGCCCGTTTGTTACTCGGTTGGCTGTGCCTTCGCCTCGATTCGAATTGTTTCCTTCGCTCTTGACTGTCGTGCAGTGGTTAGATTAAGAGCCCACCCATCCCTTGGATTCCACGTGCGAACTCGATCTCACCTACGTGGCGATATCCATGTGAAAGGCACATACCCCATAGAGCATTCCAAAGCGGCATTTCGCCTACTGGCTTGATTGTCACTCGAATGTCCTCCATCGAATTGGCATCGAGTGTTTCGAGGTAGGTATCGGTCGCAGCCCATACCTGACGCTGATATTCGAACCAACTATCGAGGTCTTCAATTCGCACCTCACGCGCCTCGGCATCGGTCATGCCGGTGCCTTGCGATGTCCGAGGGAGACCGAACAACTCGTCGTAGCCTCCGTTTAACCAAACCGTGTTTTGGCGCTGGATTACAAAGTTGACGATGTTGTCCTCAGTGCGGACGTAATGCCACAGTGAGAAAAAGGCGGTAATTCCACCCTCACTAGCACGGAAATTGAGTTGATCGACTGTCATTCGATCAACAGCGGAATCCAACAGATCATGCATGCTTGTCAAACCATTTTTCATAGCATCAGTTGCGTCCATGATTACTCCGTTCTTGTTCTACTTCGTTGTTTTGGTAGTAACTTGCGGCTTGAGCGTATGTTGTTATCGCCTGAGTCCATCGCTTTGGTCGAGTTTATCGCAGCGAATGATTGTTTGAGGTGGATATTAGTCAGCGTATTGCAGATTAATTGGCTATATGAGGCCTATAGCGACAGCATGACAAGGCAGCAACACTATTTTGTAAATGTATGTTGTTCTGAGATCGATTTGAGCTGAGCTATACCCCGCACGGCTTCTAGAACTAGAACAAATACAATGTCCCGTGATGTAACAGCTAGTAAATTGGTCGGGGCAGTACGGAGGGTGCGCGTGAACTATCGAAGACTTGGGCATTCTGGTCTCGAAGTGTCTGTTGTTGGAATTGGTTGCAATAATTTCGGTCGGCGTTGCGATCTTAATCAGACGACAGCTGTCATCGATCAAGCGATCGAAGAAGGTATCAACCTACTCGACACGGCTGACATATACGGTGGTGATGGCGCCTCTGAGACATTGATGGGTAAGGCACTCAAAGGCAAGCGACATCAGGTTGTGCTTGCGACTAAATTTGCGGGACAGATGGGTGATGGTCCGATGTCGAAAGGCACCTCACGCAATCACATCATGGAAGCCGTTGAAGCTAGCCTTCGTCGTTTGGATACGGACTACATTGACCTGTATCAAGTCCATTTTCCAGATCCGGAAACACCGTTGGAAGAGACGATGCGTGCCCTTGATGATTTAGTGCGGTCGGGCAAAGTTCGCTATTTGGGTAATTCGAATTACGCGGGCTGGCAGATAGCAAGTGCTCACTGGATCGCGAAGCAGAATAACTTGTCCCCCTTTATTTCGGCACAGAATGAATGGAGCCTGATCAAGCGTGCTGTAGAGGATGAAGTGGTACCAGCAGCACAAGAATTTGGCTTGGGTATGTTGCCCTATTTCCCGCTAGCGAGTGGTCTGTTAACAGGTAAGTACAAGCGTGGTGAGATGGCACCTGAAGGTACACGACTAGCTGAAGGCCCAATGGCTGAGCGATCACTGACAGAGGCCAATTTCGACATCGTCGAGAAACTGGAACCCTATGCCGTTGAGCGTGGACACACTCTTCTAGAACTGGCGTTCAGTTGGTTGGCTTCTCATCCGGCTGTTGGAAGCGTGATCGCTGGTGCTACGAAGCCAGAGCAAGTCACCAAAAATGCCACCGCGGCCGATTGGATACTTAGCTCCGAAGAACGCGCCGAGGTGGATGGGCTGACGCAATAATGGTGCTTGTAGGAGGAGTTGTGTATGCCTGATCGACGCATTCTCGAAGGAACCGTTGTTGTTGACTTTTCGCGTGTCGTTGCTGGTCCGTATGCCACGAGGATGCTCGCGGATATGGGTGCAGACGTGATCAAGGTTGATGCACCAGCTAGTCAGCAAGCCCCTGCCGGATCGATGACTGAGGGCAATCCCGGTCCACGTCGGACGGCCGGTTCTGTTGAAAACAATCTTGGCAAGCGCTCGATTGAGATCGATCTGAGATCATCCGAAGGGCATGAGGTGGCCAGAGACCTGTCCCTGCGTGCTGACGTGGTCGTTGAAAACTTTCGACCAGAGGTCATGGGTCAGCTTGGCCTTGATTACCAAACGCTGCACGAACTGAACCCACGCCTAATATTCGCTTCAATCTCTGGCTTCGGTCATGGAAATAGCTTCTCTCATCGGCGTGCCTTCGGTGGATCAGCTCATGCTGAAGCGGGCTTGCTCTGGACTCAGCAGCAGGCTGCGAGCACCGAAAGTCCTTTCGCACCCGGTATAACCGTTGCTGACTTGATTACGGGAACCCTCAGCGTCACGGGGATCATTGCTGCTTTACTTGATCGGGAACGCACAGGTCTAGGTCAGCACGTTGATACAACGTTGATGGATGGCCAGCTGCAAATGTTAACCGAACCTGCTAGCAATGCGCTTAATGGTGCAACGGAAGAGAATTGGCAACCTTTTCGCCACCCTATCCATCCAGCTCGTGATGGCTATCTGCAGATCAACATCGGGACTCAGAAACACTTTGCTCAGCTCGCTAAAGGTCTCGGCCATGCTGGTACGGATATGCCTGCGAATAGGTTAGAAGCGGACGCACTTATCGCGTCATGGGTTGCTGAACGGACAGTTGCGGAAGCCGTCGAAGGACTCGATGCGGCCGGTGCTGCTTATGGTGAAGTGAAAACAATGCCTCAGGCGGTCCGACATCCCTACTTTGTTGAGCGTGGAATGCTTGCCGATGTTGATGATGTTCTGTATGGCACACACCACGCCATTAGTTCCCCTCTTTTCTTATCTAACTCAGAGAATGCGCCTACCGGAGGTGCACCGCTTGCTGGCGAGCACTCGCGTCAAATCCTCGAGTTACTTGGATACGACGAAGATAAGGTCAAGGCATTGCTTTCCGGTCCCGTTAGGCAGCATCCACCTGTCTGATGCGTTGCACCAGAATCTATATAAATTGTCAGTGTGGCGCCGCTCGAATGTTGGTGGAATGTCCTAGATTCGGTATTAGACAGTGAGCTTTCACTATCAAGAATTGATACGACGGTAACGTAGGTACATTTCCCCGGTTTCCGGATTCGTAACTGCTGATATGAGTTTAAGTTGTTGTACGAGTGCCGCTGTGGAGACACGGTCAGAACGGATGGCGGTCATTGTTTCATCGCCGCCAACGAGTCGAGGGGCGATGGTGATGAAATATTCATCGATGAGTTCTTGATCGAAGATCATTCCGTTAAGTGTGGGACCGCCTTCAACTAGGACTCGCTGTGCACCGAGCGTTTCACGCATGTGACGAAACATGGCAGGTACCGGGTTTGTGGCTGGCACCTCGACGAGCTCACGGCCGGTCGCCAGAATTGCTGCCACACGTTCGGAGGATGCCGTATCGCCAAGGTAGACGATTGCACGGAACTGATCAGATGTGAAGAAAAGTCGATCAAGAGGTATATCGCCAGAACTGGACAGGACAGCAGCAATTGGGTTCGGCGGCTGACCACGGGATATACGTAGTGATTCGAGTCTTGAGTCTTTCAGGCGAGATGAGCTACCGGTCTTTCGTAGTGTGTTTGCGCCGTTGAGCACGACATCAGCGTTGGTACGAAGTTCGCGCATTAGCTGCTGATCGACTGGGCTACCAAGTCCACGCTCAGTACCTTCAATGACGACTTTTCCATCCGCAGACATCACCATATTGGTGTAGACAAATGGTCGATCTGCGGGGGCGTCAGCGAGGTCCAGAGAAACGTAGTTTGGTTTGGCGGAGTCGACCATGTTCAACCTCAGTCCATTCAATTTGCGATGATTCACACACGAAGAGGGATAGGTTAGAAGAGCACGAGATTATTAGCGATGTTGCTAAGCCCAAATTATTTAATGTCATAGACTTTGGTCGTTGTTCGTAGCTTTTTCAAGCGTTACTGGAATTTTGGTTGTTCGGATAAGATCTTTCAGTCGTGGTATGTGAATGAGGTGAAGGTGCTTGAACTAAGAAATCCTCACAGCGTGATCGCCGTGCTGCAGAATCGTCCCAGCGATGTTATCCGCTTGGAACTAGTGGGCGACGGAGGTGGTGCTGCCTGGCGTCAGGCTCGCGAACTTGCCGAGCAATTGGGTATTTCGATCGGACACCGCGATAGGAGTAGCCAGTTAACTGATCGCAGGCAAGGGTCGATTGGGTGTGTTCATGCGCGAGCACCAATCGACCTCAATGAATTAATCGAAAAAACCGATGAATCGGGGTTATGGCTAGCTCTCGATTCGGTGCAGGACCCTCAAAATGTTGGCGCGATCTTTCGCGTTGCCGCCTTTTTTGGTG
>DKLZ01000028.1 GCA_002455955.1 Dehalococcoidia bacterium UBA6627 | reverse complement strand
CTCGCCACCAAACTCACAAACTGCTCGCGGAAATTGAGGAAGAAGAAATAGCTGAGGCTCTCGTCGAATCCATCATCGAGCGCGAAATGGCACTCGTCACGGTGATCACTGAGACATTGGACAACCAAACGAACTAATATGATTAGTGATTCACAGCTTTACGGCCCAGCCATGTACTCTGAGTAGTCACGCTCCTCGGATCAGCTAAACTCATACAGGAAACTCTTTCGCACAGAAGTACACGATCCCTCCCCATAGGAGATCAAGCCCTTGAACACCATCGATGAGGTGAAAGAGCGCCTTGATCTAGTTGAACTTGTTACAAGTTATGTTCCCGAGCTTAAACAGACCGGTCGAAATTGGAAGGCTCGGTGTCCGTTTCATAACGAGCGAACACCGTCATTCGTCGTCGATCCTGATAGGGGAACGTGGCATTGCTTCGGAGCCTGTTCCACTGGTGGTGACTCGATCGAGTTTATTCGCCGAATAGAAGGACTAGAATTCCGTGACGCACTCCGCCTCGCAGCCGATCGAGCTGGTATAGAGTTACGAAAACCATCCCCACAGGAACGACAAGAACGGGAACAGCACGATCGTCTGTTACGTGCGAATGAAGCAGCCGCTATCTTCTTCCGAGCAGCACTCGATACTACCGAAGCTACCGAAGCTCGTGACTATGCAGAGAAACGTGGACTCAACGAAGACACAATTGAACGGTGGCAAATCGGCTATGCACCTGACGACTGGCGCGCGCTCACAGACCACTTGGACGCCCGTGGCTTCACTGTTCCTGACCTCGTTGATGCCGGACTTGTAATTGAAGGCAACCGTGGCCCATACGATCGCTTTCGCCACCGTTTGATTTTTCCTACTCGCGATCAACGCAGACGGTTAATCGGCTTTGGTGCTCGTGCCCTTCGCCCCGAAGATGAACCCAAGTATTTAAACACTCCTCAAACAAAACTCTTCGATAAAAGCGGCTCACTCTATGGAATTGATCAAGCTTCAGACTCAATTCGCCGCAACGACCGCGCTGTTGTAGTCGAGGGTTACATGGACGTAATCGCTGCACATCAATTCGGCTTCTCAGAAGTAATCGCCTCAATGGGAACAGCCCTCACTGAAAAACAGATGTCATTACTCAAGCGCTATACTCGTAACATCGTGCTCGCTCTCGACGCTGATGAAGCAGGATCAGAAGCTGCATTACGAGGCATTCAGGTCGCAGCAAACGCAGCCGATCATGAACAGATTGCAACCATCGACTGGAGAGGAATCGTCTCGTATCAGGACCAACTCAAAGCAGACATACGGGTCGCTTCACTTTCCGATAATGAAGACCCTGATTCTTTGATTCGCAAAGACCCGGATGCCTTCCGCGAACTCCTCGAAACTTCTCTTCCCGTGACTGACCATCTCTTCTCCGTCATAGGTGAACAGGTTGAAAAAGACAACCCTCGCTCTCGATCACGTGCTGTAGAGTCTCTTGCACCGACTGTCGCAGTAATTGTGGACCCCGTCGTACGCTCTCATTACATTCAGCGCCTCGCTCGGTTAGGTGGTATCGACGAACGTCTCGCACTGCAGTTTGTCACGCGTGCTGCTGGTGTTGACGGACCGATAGCGCCCCGCCCTGTAGCAACCAAGGCAGATGTACGTCGAGCCAGAATCGAAAAACCTGCTCCTCTCGATGGCGAAACGCAAATCCTCCAGTTGCTCGTGCAACGTCAAGAGTGCCGGGAAGCCGGACTCACTATCAATCCCGATCTATTCGAGAACCCGTTGAACCGTGCACTCTTCGAGGATTGGAAAACTGAACGTGAGTCAGAGACTACTGACGATCTTGATCAATCGATCGCCAAGCATTTTGAAGACTTGCGCGAAGCCTCGCTTCCAGATTACGAGAGCCGGCATTTGGATCGCATGATCGAAACGATGGTGGCTCAGTTACGATTACGGAGGTCTCATCATCGAATCCAAGCGGCTGCGCTCGAACAAGCCGAGGAAATCAGAGCCGTACGCGGTTCCCAAACGTCTAATCAGACACCGGAGGAAATCGAACAGATCACTAGCACATACCAAGAAACAGTTACCCGCCAACGTGAATTAGTTCGTGAGTATCAAGTTGCTACCGGACAGCGCTCCAATATGTCGGAAGACCATTCAGAATCAGAAAATGCCTCGGAGATACCAGATGATCGATGACTGACTTCAATCTCGAAAGCACCAAACTATAGAGCGTGAGCAGAGTCTCACGCAGTACTGCAGATCCACACTACGCCCGCGATCACAGCACACAGATTGCGTAGACTTTCTGGTTGAAGTCTTCCACAAGAGGAGCTGACTAAGTGCTATACGAATACCGGCACAACGCTAAACGTAAGCGCGGCTGCCCTAAAACATTCGAACTAATCCGCAACACCGGTGACCGCGACAAGGCTGCTAGTTGCCCAAACTGCGGAGATACCGACACATCACGGATCAGATTCCAGTCATTCGCTATCGCTGGCAGCCATGAACCCGATGCTTTTGCAGGCGATGGTGAATCTGAAGACTTCGAGGATGATGATTTCGATGAGGACAACTTCGACTTCTAATCTAAGTATTTTTGATAATCGAAAATTATCGACTCAGCTCCCGTTATCAAATACTTCTGGAATTCTCTCTGACATAGACTTTCTAGTCTAAAAACATTCAACGAATAGACTGGAGCTGAACGTGGACGATCAAGCTTCGTCCGATCGTCGGCGTCCACTAACAGGCAACGCGACCGCCTTCGCACTATTGTTGGCAGCTCTTTGGGGCGGTAACCCAGTCGCTGCCAAGGCAGGTCTTGACGATGCTCCACCATTGCGAATGGGTTGGCTGCGCTTTCTCCTCGGTGGAATAGTCGTTCTAGTATGGGCTCTCGCTACTAGGCAATCGTTCCAACTACTACGTTCCGAATGGCTACCACTGTTGGGGTTAGGAATCCTTTTTTCCGCTCAGATCGCCTTCATGAATGTAGGGCAAGACCTCACAACTGCAGGACATGCGGCTGTGATCACTGCCACCTTCCCGCTATGGACAGGACTCCTCGCGCATTTCCTAGTTCCGGGCGATCGACTAACCACAGAGCGCGTCATCGGAACAATGATCGCTTACCTAGGGGTGGTTGCTCTGTTCTGGACAGGATTCGAGGGTGACGCCACGATTGGAGGCGACCTCCTGATGCTGGTCTCAGCGATATTGCTCGGATCAAGACAGATCTATCTTTCGCAGGCAGCGCAAGGGATAGCAATACATAAACTACTACTTGCTCAGAGCGTTATAGGAATTTTCACTTTTTTACCTACGAGTGCCATTTTCGAAACCGAACCATACGTGCTGACCGAACGCCTTGCCCTCTCCTTGTTCTATCAAGGTATCGTAATCGCTGGCTTTGGCTTCCTCGGCCAAACCTGGTTACTCCAGCGTTATTTGCCTTCAGGAGTCACGGCGCTACAACTCACCACACCGTTCTTCGCCGTGCTGGCAGGGGTGATCCTTCTCGATGAAACCATCGGCCTTGAGTTGCTCGTAGGTACTATCCTCGTCGTACTCGGTCAATTGATCGCCCGCCGTCAAGAACTTAGTCGCATGCTCGAACGGTCTGAGTCTTCCTAGCAACAAGCTTCTGGAGCAACTGCGCAACCGCACAATCTCAATCGCTGATACCACTTCGACGCGAACAACCGCGAGCAATTCCACAGACTCAATCCAGGCAACACTTAACTTTGCCCGTTAACCGTCGTGCGGTTTTCGTCACGACTTCCTTCAACGTGAATCATCGGCAACAGCCGATTAAGCCACTCGGGTAACCACCAGTTACCCTTCCCAAGAAGCTCCATGGTTGCGGGCACCAGCAACATTCGTACCACCGTCGCGTCGAGAAAAACGGCCACAGCAAGACCTAATCCAAACATCTTGATGATCCGATCATCCTCGAATACAAAGCTCCCAAAGACCACCACCATGATCGCCGCTGCCGCGGTAATCACTCTTGCTGTCGACGCCAGCCCGTCCGCAACAGATCCAGCTGCATCACCACTGTGATCATATTTTTCACGGATGCGCGAAAGTAAAAAGACCTCATAGTCCATCGACAATCCAAACACTATCGCGAACATCATGATCGGAATAAATGGCTCAACTGGCCCACCTGATATCCCGATCAACGATCCGAACCATCCCCACTGAAAAATAACGACCACAACGCCATACGCCGCACCGATGGACAGCATGTTCATCACCACAGCCTTCACAGGCACTAACAATGATCGAAACACTATCATCAACAACAGGAAGGAAAGTGCCAAAACAGCGCCGAAGAAGAGGAACATCCGTCCATACAGATAAGACGAAAAATCGATCCCGACTGCTACATTTCCAGTTATGTTGACATCGAGCGTTGAAGCGGCAACAGCGAGAGGGATTACGTTGTTCCTGAGATGATCCACAAGATCGGCAGTTACCTCATCTTGGGGAGATGTCTCTGGAACAACCTGAATTAAGAAAGCGTCCGAACGCGATGGCTCGGCTAGATCACTCGGAAAAGCAGCATCTACTGAAGCGACGCCTTGCGTATTCTCCAATGCTGTTCTGAGCACTTCTATAGTCGCAACATCCGAAGGGGAACTGACCTCAGCAGTGACAATCAACGGACCGTTAAACCCTGGCCCGAATCCTTCCGCGAGTAGATCGTACGCCTGCCTCGTTGTTGTACTCTCCGCAAAATTCCCTTCGTCCGAAAACCCTAGTCGCAGTGACATTAATGGCGCAGTCAACACCAGTAACACTGCTGAACCAACGAACATCGCTACCCATGGGTGCGCCTGAATCATCCGGCTCCAGCGATAAGCGACGGTTTTTTCTATCGGTGAAGGTTCATCCTGTGGAACACGATTTTTAAGTTTCGGGATAAAACGGCCCACACCGAACAGAGTGACAGCTACAGGAAGTGCTATTAGGGCTTGAAAGAATCCAACACCAAGACCCAAAAGCATGAGCGAAATCAGTCCAGCCGCCCACAATTCGTACCACGAAGTCACTTCCACACGTTCCTTGGCGAAGCTGAGTAAGGCAGGTAGGAGCGTGATCGAAGCGATCATCGTGAAAGCGACCGTTACCGCAGCACCAATCGCTAGTCCTGTTATGAATGGAAGTTGAAGTACTACCATTCCCAATAGTGAGATCACCACGGTGATCCCAGCAAACATCACAGCCCTCCCAGCCGTATCAAGAGCAATCGCAGTCGAATCCTCAGGAGACTGCCCCACCTTCAAACCTTCGCGATAGCGCGTCACAATAAACAATGCGTAATCGATTCCAACACCGATACCAATCATTGCACCGATTTGAGTCGTAAAGTCCGGTACCGGATGGAGGTTCGAAATCAGCATCATCAGTGCGATCCCGGAACTCACCCCTGCGACCGTGACGCCGATCGGTAGTCCCATCGCCAACACTGAACCGAAGGAAATGATCAGGACAATGACAGCGAATGATAGTCCAATTAGTTCGGAATCTGGCGGCTCGAATTCAGCCAGAGCCTGCCCACCGATCTCGATCTCTAATCCATCGATATCTGGCGATATCTCGATTAATCGAAGACCAACTTCGCCTGTCTCAGTGAAATCTAACTCTGAATCCAAAGTCACTACAGCGAACGCGACTGTTCTATCTTGATTAACTTGCGTCGCCGCACCAATTCCTTCATACGGACTCGAGATAGTTACTCCTTCGATGGAATCTGCAGCGGCAAACATCTCTTGCATCTCAGTCTTAACCTTGGAGTCGTGAATTCCCGCATCAGTCTGGTAGACAATCGAGCCTCTTTG
>DKLZ01000092.1 GCA_002455955.1 Dehalococcoidia bacterium UBA6627 | reverse complement strand
CCGGAATGCTGTATTGGTGCATCGTGGCATGGTTGATTCCAAAAGCGGTTTGTCAATTCCATTACTAGCGATTGATGTTCCGTTCGCACGCGGTGGGTTCTGGTTTCGTGAAGATTTAGCTACCGAAGCAGGTTTGTCGTCGATGCTTGCTCACATTGATTCGATGGTCATAGCAGGTGTGGGGATTGATCTCCCTGAAGACGCAACACAGATTGAGTTGTTTGTCAGTACTACAGACACCTTTCCAGAAAAGCCGAATGTCAGTATCCGAGCAATTGTCGTTGATGCGATTGGCCGTTACAGCGGAATACTTCTCGAACCTTCAGAAGGGGTTAGATGGATCAGGGCTGTTGGAGATCTTCCTTTAAGTGTTACTCCGCCGGTCAAGTTGGTTTCACTGGAGTTGACCGATCATCCTGCGATTCCTTTCCGTATAGGGGACGAACTGTTTTTCGACGAAATCACGGCGATTTCTGCCGATGGTTCGCGTAGCCTTCTGGAGGACTTTGATGATGAGTTCCGGTGGCAAATATTCAGTCCTCCCGGAAGTGATGAAATCTTCGAGCCTGCTTCAGTAAAGTTCATGTCGGGTGGTATTTCTGGCCGATGGGCTCGAGAGCCTTCTGACTCTCCTAATCGCCGTGTTTTGGCATTAAATAACCCTGTGACTCCGATAGCTGCAGTTATGAATGAAGTGGCGGCGCGAGCATTTGTGACGAGTACTGAAGGGGTGGGTTTTGCGAAGCTTGACGGAGTGATAGCACCAGTTCACGTACACGCCGGAGTTGAATCATTCCCTACGATGTCACCTGAAAAAGGGATCGTGGTTGTTAACTATGAGCATCTGTACGCACTGGCTGGAGCATTGGATGTTCCTGGGCTGCAATCACGAGGTGAGATCTGGTTGGATTTCGAGCCCGAGCTCTCGATTGATCGGCAGCGAGCTATCGTGGATTCACTCACAAATGTAGACGCACCAGTCGGTATCAACCCCCGGTCCGGAATGCTCTTGAGCGAAAAACTAGAAACAATCCAAGCTGACCCGACTATTCAGGCATCGGGAAATGGGATCCTTACAGTTGCTTTCATTGCTGTCTTTTCGCTTGCGTTGCTGAGCTTCATTGTGACATTAGTGGTTGCGACTCAACGCCGTGTGGTCGAAGTTGCTGTGCTACGCGCATTAGGCACCTCTCCTTGGCAAATGCTTCGCGCGATGTTCCTTGAGTGGGGCTCTGTGTTCTTGATCGCTGGAACAATTGGAGTGCTTCTTGGGCGGTTCATCGCCAGAGTGATGTTGTCGTTTCTCGAGGTGACAGAAGAAGGCGATCAGGTGCTTCCGCCTTTCATCCTAGAGACCGATTGGAGAGCGCTCACGCTTGCGATTGGGTTTGTAGGTGCACTGATGTTAGTAGGAATTATCCTCTCCTGGGTATCGATGATGCGGAGTGCTAATGCGTCGCGGCTCAGGATCACGCGATAGCATTGAGGAAAAGTCTAAGCAGTCAGTAGTAGTATTTGCTTCAAGGGGACTCGCCGTCGCCGCGGGAATGTTCCGCCCGAACATGCAGCATGCTGACAACGGTTCCTTCATTGAGGTGCACAAGTACTCTAGCGCCCTTGAAAAGAGTGGCACCGGTAACAATTCTGCTGATCTTTGATCCATTACTGTAACGAATCGAGGTTTCGCGTCCCCCCTCACGGAACACTAGGATGCCTCTATCGTTCCCGTCGTGTTCTAAGGCAATCAATGTGCCACTTGCGATGACATCTCCTGGAATCGCGAGCAATCCGAAACCGGTAAATCCTCCTGAAGATACGATTGTTCGTTGAGGGGGTGCGGCAAAATAGTTTGGATCAACAAGGTGTAGCGTCGTCGGTTCAGGTGCGCTGTTAGAGGTAGCTAAGTGCGAACCAGCGATTGTCCCTGCAGAAGCAGAGCAAACAACCGTGAGCATTATCAAAGCGGTTGTAGCGTTCGATATTGATTTCATGGATTAGATGCCAAATCGAATATGACAACCCCATGAATTACATGGGTGTTGGCTAGTCGTTGACCGCCTATATTCAATGGCATGCCTGGAGAGAGAAGTTTCGGATTGTCTAGTAGCTGTAATTCCTCGAGTACGATATCCGTTAACGGGACTTCGAGTATTTCTGCTTTGGTTTCCACGGTGACCATTGCACGGTCCGCATGGATGACAACCCCTTCAACGAATTCATCGCTGGATTCGATGGGAGTCGCGTGTGCGATATCAACGTTGACTATCGGTTGTTGCGGGGCATGATAGTAGACATAACTACACGCGAACGTTGCCGCAAAAACTAGGCTGCCAAGGACTCCAAATAGAACGAGCGGGCGAGTGCTAGGCATGACTTTCATTCGCCGAGCAGTGTACTGTAGCCGAGCGCTCGTAGTTCCTCGACATACTCAGATCGCCAACCAGGATGAGGAATTCGGCGTGTTCGCTCACGGAATTCCTGATGATAACGGAGATATTCAGTTTCTAGCCGCTCACGCCAGATTGTTTCGTCTTTGAAGATCTCGGGCGCAACATCTTGTAATCCTTGTTCGAGATGTTCAGTCTCTAATTCGAAGTCATCCCGCCAAAGATCAGCAATATAATCAAGGGCATCTTCGAGATCTCTTCGGCAGTCGAGCATGTATGTTTCGAGCATTTGGTCGGCATCTGCTTCTTTACCTGGTAAACGCTCTTCGGTCGCGCAGGATTCACATAGTGTGATTAGCTTACGTGCTTCGCATTCATCGCCACGAGGACAGTCACGATGTCGTGGAGCGAAGCGATTTAAGGTTGAGCGACGAGAATAACCAACGACGAGAGATTCATAGTTAGTAGTGCATCGAGGGCAGGTTAATCGATCTTCAAAGATCTGATTAATAGCCTCTTCCCAGTTGATTTTCATTGCGTTCCTCGGCGATTGATCGTACGACGAGAGGTATCGCTGTCAACGGTAGTGTGAGCCGTCTTCAATAGCGATCATTTGTTACAACTCGCAGGAATAGCCGCCTGATTGGCCAGGTGCTTCTTCGACATCCACGGCTATTTGTCGGATATTCGTATGCCCGTTATTTTGCAGCCCGTCTATCACACGATTGGCGATCCATTCTGCTAAAAGCTCAGCGGTTGAATTTTCGATCGGTAACGCTACAACATCTGCCTCAGGGAAGTGGTATTCACGGTCGCCAAAACCCACTATCCACTTCTCAGACGAATGCTCTATACGTAAGAGTGAAGATTTGGCTTGCAGCAGGAAATGATGGTCAAGGTACTCACACGCCTCACGTGTTAGCTGCTTGATTTCTGAGAAGTCGATTACCCATTGATCTGTTGTGAGTTCGCCCTCAACTCGAGAAGTCACGACGTAGTTGTGTCCGTGCAAAGGTTCGAGATCGTCCCGAAGAGTTGCCATATGCGCGGCTGCAAATCGGAGTCGGATACCGTCGACGGTGACGTGACGTGTTTCGTGCATCGTTCCTCCGAGAGGTTTCACCCCCGGTGCCAACATAACGAAGAGGGACTTTGTTTGCCCTAGGTTAAGTGAATGATACTCAGTCGGTCAGATCACCATTGCAGAGAGAAGTTCGTCAACTGTTTTCTGTTGCGCCCCAGCACTTTGACGTGCAGTTCTTAAGCGCTCTTGAGCTGGAATTGAATCTGGTCTCTGGTAAAGCATTCCAATCGGAATTCGACCGTTGCGTGCGAGTCTATAGGCCGATTCGAGGTCAGATGAGTCATGGTCGTCTGGCACAGGGAAGGCCATCGGTTCGATGCCCTCTTTTGCATTGCCTTTGAGTGCTGCATAGGTGTCGTTGTAAGACGTGCATGGTGATTGCACATGGACGATTGAGAAACCTGGATGAGCCATAGCCTCCAGGATCATCGCTTGCAACGGCTTTACCTGGGTCGACATTGATGACGCTAACCAGCCGACACCGGCTGCGAGATATGTTTCAAGGGGTGACATCGGGTCGTCAAGCTTTCCATAAGGTGTGGTTGTAGTGACCGTTTCCAGTTCAGTCGTCGGAGATGCCTGTCCCTTAGTAAGTCCATATACACCGTTGTCCATGACTAC
>DKLZ01000054.1:22466-24763 GCA_002455955.1 Dehalococcoidia bacterium UBA6627 | reverse complement strand
GCACGGACTTACTCGTGCTTTGCTCGCTAACATGGTGATTGGGGTAACTGAAGGTTTTCGTAAGTCGCTTGAACTGCGAGGAACAGGTTACCGTGCCGCTCTACAAGGCAGCCAGCTCATTCTTAACGTTGGTTTTTCGCACCCAGTTGAAGTTCAACCGATTGATGGTGCGCAGTTTGAGGTGGAGACGCCGACACTCGTTCACGTGACCGGTATAGAT
Source organism: Dehalococcoidia bacterium UBA6627 (assembly GCA_002455955.1). Classification (GTDB taxonomy): domain Bacteria; phylum Chloroflexota; class Dehalococcoidia; order UBA2979; family UBA2979; genus UBA6627. Next base: position 24,543 of record DKLZ01000054.1, on the reverse strand, counting down.
AAACAAGTTGTTGGGCAGCAGGCAGCTCTTGTGCGTCGTGTACGTCCACCTGAGCCGTACCACGGCAAAGGTGTGCGATATCTCGGTGAGTATGTTCGGCAGAAAGCCGGGAAGGCGAAGGTCTAGCTTATGGCTGGCAAGAAAACTGCTCGTGCTGCTCGCTTGCGCCGACATGTTCGTGTGCGAAAAAATCTCCGTGGTACCGCAGATCGTCCACGTCTCGCTGTGTTTCGGTCGAACCGGTATGTCTATGCTCAGGTAATTGATGATGATACTGGACGCACCTTAGCGCAGGCCTCGGATTTAGAACAGGCGCTACGTGGGGGTGGTAATACGAAGAGCGACCGTGCAAAAAGCGTAGGTCAGCTAATTGCTCAGCGTGCGAAAGCTGTGGGTGTAGAGACAATTGTATTCGACCGAGGGGGATTTCAATACGCCGGTCGAATACAAGCACTTGCTGCTGCTGCTCGAGAAGAAGGGCTGGATTTCTAGATGGCACAAGAGGGATCGTCAGTTGATTCGGCAAGCGGATCGTCAGAAATAGTGCCGGAGCCCGATTCAAATAAAGGGTCAAAAGAGGCAGCGCCGGTAGCAAACTCCCAAGGCCAGTCTAGAGGTGGCAGCGGTGATCGTGGGTCCCGAAGTGGCGGTGGTCAGGGTCGTGGCGGACGAGGACGAAGAGATCAAGGGCGAGGTCGGCGCGATCGTCGTCGTGGCGAGGAAGATGAAGGATCAGAGTTCATCGAGAAAGTTGTTTATATCAATCGTGTAGCGAAAGTTGTTAAGGGTGGGCGTCGCTTTTCATTTACGGCGATCGTGGTCATTGGTGATGGTGCTGGTCGAGTTGGTGTAGGAATGGGACGAGCAAACGAAGTTCCAGAGGCAATTCGAAAAGGTGGTGTAATCGCCAGACGCTCAATGTTCACCGTGGCGATGCGTGAATCGACGATTGCTCATGATTATGTTGCTAAATTCAAGGCGTCGAAGGTCGTAATGCGACCCGCGGCTGCCGGTACCGGGTTGATTGCTGGTGGAGCCGTACGGGCCGTGATGGAGGCAGCTGGAATCTCAGATGTTTTGACCAAATCGCTTGGATCAAACAACCCTGTGAACGTTGCTTGGGCCACGATCGAAGGTTTGCGCGCTCTTAGACTGCCAGACGAGGCTAGGAATGAACGTCTCAAGTTAGCTCAGGCTTAAGGTCGATTAAACAATGGCAAGCAAACTTAATATAACTTGGACCAAATCCTCGATCGGATTTGCGGAAGATCAGAAACGGACGATAAAAGCGTTGGGTTTGAAGCGACTCCATCACACAGTGACACATGATGACTCCCCCGCGATTAGGGGTATGACGGCAAAGGTTAAGCATCTGGTAACCGTTGAGGAGGTCCAGTAATGGACCAACACACACTGCGTCAACCGGCGGGTGCAAAAAGAACACGCAAACGTCTCGGTAGAGGTAATGCGACAGGCCAGGGCACGTACGCCGGTCGTGGCTTAAAGGGTCAAAAGGCGCGAGCCAAGATAAGGCCAGGTTTCGAAGGTGGTCAGAATCCACTCGTTCGTCGTTTGCCGAGATTGCGCGGATTCCGGAATTTCCGCCGAGTGGATTTTCAGCCGGTCAATCTTGAAGATCTCACTCAGCACTTTGAGGCAGGGGCTGCAGTAGATGCAGCAGCGTTAGTCGCAGCACGATTACTTCATGATGTTGATGAGCCGTTCAAGGTGCTGAGTCGTGGTGAACTACCCTATGCCTTAGAAATCAAAGCCCCTCGTTTTTCACAGGCAGCAAAGGAAGCGATTACTGCAGCAGGCGGCAGTTTTGAGGAATTATCACCTGCCGTAAAACGCGTACGTAATCGGATTCACAGACGAAATGCATTGGAACCTAAGACCGATATTGACGGGTCAGATTCCGATGCCGTTGAAGATGAAGGTAACTAGGAAGTGGCACTCGGTAGTACAGGGCAATCTTCTGGTGGACAACAAGGCCTGCTGACAGCGGCTGCCGAGGCGTTTCGTCAACCGGACGTTCGCACGAAGATTCTGTTCACACTAGGAATGCTATTGATCT
>DKLZ01000054.1:17315-22135 GCA_002455955.1 Dehalococcoidia bacterium UBA6627 | reverse complement strand
TCGTTTTGTTGCACACATTCCCGTACCGGGAGTCGATCGTGAAGCGTTAGAGCAAACATTTAACAACAACGCGGTTCTCGGTTTCATGAACATCTTTTCCGGAGGTGCATTAGAAAATCTTTCAGTTGCAGCTTTGGGCGTGTACCCGTACATCACAGCGACGATTGTCATGCAGCTAGCTAGTCCAGTAGTGCCCAAGCTCAAAGCATTGCAGCAGGAAGGTGAAGCAGGTCGCAATAAACTTCAGATGTACACACATTGGATGACAGTGCCACTGGCAGCCTTTCAGGGCTATGCGCAGCTTCTTTTGATTCAACAATTAGGTGGTGTATCTAACATTGGGTTCACAGGAGCGAACGCGCTACCCACTGTCGCAACTATATTCTCACTAGTTGCGGGGACGATGTTTCTTGTGTGGCTTGGCGAGCTCATAACAGAACACGGTGTCGGTAATGGAATTTCGTTGATCATTCTTGGCGGTATTGTAGCGGGGCTCCCTGGACTTTTTGCGCAAGTTTTTCTCGGAGGTACTGGTCAAGCGATTGGTTCGATGTTCCTTTTGGCGATTCTTGCGGTTGCGGTCGTTGCTTTTATCGTGTTGTTTCAGGAAGCGCAACGTAGGATACCGGTCCAGTACGCGCGCTCAACATTTCGTAGCGGGCGGATGTATCGGCAACAGGGTCAGTCATTCATACCACTACGTGTTAATACAGCCGGTATGATCCCGATTATCTTTGCTACTTCCATTATGATTTTTCCGCCCGTAGTCGCTCAATTTGTTGCTGAAACTGCGGATGTTTCTTGGATTGCTAGTGTTGCCGATTTTGCTCAAACCGTTCTTTCACCGACAGGCTTACTTTACTGGTTAGGGATCTTCCTGATGGTGATGATTTTTGCATTTTTCTACACGATGGTCGTCTTTCAACAGCAAAATCTAGCAGATAATTTACAGAGGCAGGGAGGGTTTATCCCGGGGATCAGGCCGGGGAGACCGACACAGGAATACATCACCCGTGTGTTGGTTCGGATTACTTGGGGTGGAGCAATTTTTCTTGGCATAGTTGCTGTTATGCCTTTTCTAGCTACACGGTTGACGAATGTTCAGGCACTGACGATCAGTGCTGCTGGACTTCTAATCGTTGTGGGTGTTGTTCTTGACACGATGCGTCAGATAGAGGCACAGATGATGATGCGTAACTATGAAGGGTTTATTCGCTAATGAATTTGATTCTTCTTGGTTTGCCTGGCGCTGGTAAAGGTACACAAGCACAGATACTTGCAGAGCAGATAGGATTAATTCATATCTCGACAGGAGATATGTTTCGTGATGCCGCATCTGCAGGTACTGAGCTAGGGAGGCGTGCGCAGCAATACATGAATAAAGGGGAGCTCGTTCCGGACGAGGTCACTATCGCCATGCTGCTTGAACGTATTGCTCAGCCTGATGCTAATCCAGGAATTATGCTCGATGGATTCCCGCGAACAATACAGCAAGCGGAAGAGCTTGATCATTCATTGAGCGAGCGTAATTCGTTAATCGACGCAGTGCTATATATCGAAGTGCCTGAAGAGCAACTAATGGGTCGACTTACAGGACGTTGGACTTGTCCGACATGTAGTGCGATCTATCACGAGATCACTAATCCGCCGAAAATCACTGGTCAGTGTGACAACGAAGGGGCGAAGTTGACTCAACGTGCTGATGATCAACGAGAGACTGTTAAAGCTCGCCTTGACACGAATCGTGCTTGGACGGAACGGCTTGCGGAATATTATGAGGCCGATGCGAAACTTTACCCTATAGATGGTACGGGAGATCCAGAGGCTATAACCAAACGTCTGATGGCTGCCATCGAAACGGTACCCGTTCAGGCCTCAGGGGCGTAGACTGATATGCCGGTCGAACTCAAGTCAGAGGCCGAATTGAGTCAGATGCGTCGAGCGGGGCGTATCAATGCTGAAATTCGAGCGTTACTGATGGAGGCGATAAAGCCAGGAATAACGGGTTTTGAACTAGATGAGCTGGCATTTCAAGAGATTGAGAAACGCGGCGCAGTAGCGACATTCAAGGGGTACGCACCAGGTGGACGCCCACCATACCCTGGGGCGATATGCTTCTCTGTAAATGAGGAATTGGTGCATGGCATTCCGAGCGAGCGAGTCCTCAAGGAGGGCGACATCGTTAGTATCGATCTAGGGGCGACATACGAAGGATGGGTTTCTGATGCTGCTTTTACAGCACCAATCGGGAATGTATCGCAGGAGGCGCACCAATTGATTGAGACAACTCGTGAAGCGCTTTGGTGCGGTATTGAGAGTGCGCGGATCGGGAATCACCTTGGCGATATCTCGTATGCAATAGGTAATCATGCTGGCCCATACGGCATTATTGACGAGTACGGTGGACACGGTGTGGGGCGTGCTATGCATGAGGAGCCGCATATTCTTAACAAGGGTCGTCCTGGGACGGGTATGCCGCTCCGCTCAGGTATGGTAATTGCCCTAGAGCCGATGTTTGCGATAGGGCATCCAACGACGACGGAATTGGATGATCGTTGGACAGTCGTGATGAGTGATGGCAGCCTCTCAGCGCACTGGGAGGAAACCGTCGCGATCACTGAAGACGGGCCGGAGGTACTCACCCGCATTTAGTGGGTGAGTAAGTTATGGCACGAAAAGGACGAACTCAGCGAGAACGGCAGCCAAAGGAGAAAAAAGATAAAGAGGTTATCGAAGTCGAAGGTATCGTAAAGGAGGCACTCCCGAACGCGATGTTCGACGTCGAACTACCGAACGAGCACCATGTCCTTGCGGGGATTTCAGGACGGATGCGGATGAATTATATTCGGATTCTCCTTGGTGACCGCGTTTTGGTTGAGCTAAGTCCATATGATTTGACGCGTGGACGCATTACTTACCGATTCCGCTAAGGTGCGGTTCGTTCTTGATTTTGAGCTGAAATAGGGATGGCACGATGAAGGTGAAGACTTCGCTCCGAAGCGCAAAGATGCGCGATAAGAACTGTCAGATCGTCCGACGCAAAGGCAAATTATACGTAATTAATAAGAGGAACCCGAGATTCAAGGTTAGACAGGGCTAAAATAGCGAAATCAAAGGGTATTCAAGGAGTCGAGCATGGCTCGTATCGCAGGCGTGGACATCCCACGCGATAAGCAGGTCCAGTTCTCGTTGCCATATATATATGGCATAGGGCACTCGACAGCGGTAAAAGTTTGCCAGCAAACTAATGTAGCGCTGGACGCGATGGTTCGCGATCTGACAGACGATGAAGTTTTGCGTATTCGAGCTGTTGTAGAAGGTGACCATATTGTAGAGGGTGATCTTCGGCGAGAAGTGCGACAAAATGTACAGCGCTTGATCGAGATCAACTGCTACCGTGGGCAGCGCCACAGACGAGGTTTACCGTTGCGCGGGCAACGGACTAAGACGAATGCGAGAACTCGCAGGGGTTCCAAACGAATAGTGTCAGGTAACAAGAAAGTCGCGCGAACGAAGTAGTCGCGTTATGGGGAAGGCAGGCTCATGGGTCGTGCCCAGGGTCGAGGTCGTCGTCGAGTATCTAAGAACGTACCGCGAGGTATAGCGTTCATTAAGTCGACATTTAATAACACAGTGGTGACCATCACCGATCCAAACGGTAATGCGATCGCTTGGGGCAGTGGTGGAACAGCAGGTTTTACAGGCTCACGTAAAAGTACGCCGTATGCGGCACAGTTGGCAGCTGAAGGAGCGGCAGAACGGGCGAAGGAGCACGGACTAAGAGAACTTGCTGTACAGGTTAAAGGGCCGGGTCCTGGGCGCGAGGCTGCTATCCGAGCATTGCAGGCTTCAGGTATCCGTATTTCGTCAATCCGTGATCGCACTCCGATTCCACATAATGGAGTTCGTGCACGGCGTCGACCGCGAAGTTAGGTAGGGGTGGAGTAATGGCGCGTTACACCGGACCAAAGTGGCGGAAATCTCGCCGCTATGGCGCCGACCTCTGGGGTAATCCGAAATCGATGCGTCGGAGTTATCCGCCGGGGCCGCGGTCACTGCGCCGTCGAAAAATATCGGATCGTGGTCAGCAGTTAATTGAGAAGCAGAAGGTAAGGTTCGCCTACGGTCTGATGGAGAAGCAATTTCGTCGCGTATATGAGAGAGCTGCGCAGCGGGTCGGTGTGACCGGTGACAACTTGATGCTAATGTTAGAAGAGCGTCTCGATAATGTTGTCTATCGTCTGGGTTTCGCGAGTACGAGACCTCAAGCTCGACAACTAGTAACGCATGGTTTGATTTCAATGGACGGAAACAAGCTCGACATTCCCAGTGCGAGAGTGAGGATTGGTCAGGAAGTTACATTTTCGGCACGAGGACAGCGTTCCGAATACTTCAAAATTATCAAGGAAGAAATAAAGAGTCGCGATGTTCCTGGCTGGCTCGAGATTGATCGAGAATCAGTGAAGGGGCGAATGCTTCAACAACCGGGCCCAACGGATTGGGATCCGCATTTCATTCCGAGTGCGGTTGTGGAGTATTACTCACGATAACGAATGGAACATGCACGTCTAGTCATTTTTGAATTGTAGATACTGACGATGCGAGAGAGGTGTGTCTTGACGGACCTGTTGAAGCCCGAGATTCGGGTTGAAACCGACGAATCGGACTACGCGCACATCGTAGCTGAGCCTTTGGAAAAAGGCTTTGGTACGACTTTAGGAAACTCGTTACGGCGTGTTTTGCTGTCATCACTTTCAGGTGCGGCAATAACGTCTGTGCGTATTGAGGGCGTAGATCATGAATTTTCTACTATCGATGGT
>DKLZ01000054.1:16280-17005 GCA_002455955.1 Dehalococcoidia bacterium UBA6627 | reverse complement strand
CATGAATTTTCTACTATCGATGGTATGAAGGAGGACGTTACAGAGTTCCTACTTAATCTCAAAGAGATTCGTCTCCGAGCCTTTTCCGATAGACCGGCACGACTACTGCTAGAGGTTGGTGGTGCTGGTGATGTCACGGCCGGTCAGATCGAAACCACAGCGGATTATGAAATCGTGAATCCAGATCTTGTACTTGCGTCGTTAGACACCAAAGAAGCTTCGTTGGTGGTTGACCTTAATGTTGAAACTGGTCGTGGTTATGTGCCTGCTACCGAAAGCGAAGGTCTACCGATCGGGGTGATTCCGGTTGACGCTATTTTTACTCCAGTTCGTAGGGCTAACTTCACTGTTTCCAAAACGCGTGTCGGTCAAGACACAACGTACGATCGCCTTGATATGGAAATCTGGACTGATGGAACTGTCGATGGGCCTCAAGCGATTTCGTTCGCTTCTGAAATTCTCCGTGAGCAACTTCTAACCTTTATGTCCCTTGGCATTGAAGTTGTCGAGGTTGAAGAGGTAGAGGAAGAAGTTCCGCTTTCCGAGGGGCACGATGTGACTATTGAGCAGTTGCAGCTATCGGTTCGTGCATATAACTGCTTAAAACGATCGGGTTTGCTGACGGTTGCTGCTATTTTGGAAAAATCTGAGGAAGAATTGTTAGCGTTGAGAAACTTCGGTGACAAGTCTTATCAGGAACTCAAAAACAAGTTGGTCTCGGCTGG
>DKLZ01000054.1:15163-15938 GCA_002455955.1 Dehalococcoidia bacterium UBA6627 | reverse complement strand
TTCTCTGCACCGCGCACGGATCTTGCTATTGACGGTTTAATTGACGATTCATTCTCAACTTCTAGTGTCGACGGATCGCAGGATTCCTCGGTCACCAAGACTGACGATGATTCTGAAGATGAGGATGTAGGTGCATTAGGTGCAGCCTTGATGGAAGCATTGAAGGAGGCCGGTCGCGAGTCGAGTTAGCCCAGCTAATTTGAACCACCGGGGAAACAGGCATGAGACACCGAATAAATGGCAGACGCTTCGACATGCCCACGTCGCAGCGTCGCGCCATGTTCCGTAACTTAACAACTGGAATTTTGCGCGACGGATATGCCCAAACTACTGAAGCTCGGGCGAAGGAGACCCGCTCGTTTGTCGAGAAGATGATTACTCTTGGCAAGCGAGGAACGTTGCATGCTCGTCGTCAAGCATTAGCTTTCATTTACGATGAAGCGGTTGTTCGTGCGGTTTTTGATGAGATCGCGCCGCGCTACCAAGACCGGCAAGGTGGCTATACGCGAGTAGTAAAATTGGGACGGCGTCGAGGCGACGGTGCGCGCATCGCTCGTATTGAGCTTGTCTGATTGGCGTGGGCTGCTCTGCTATGTTTGGGAACCTACGTCGACTAGCATTGTTGTTGGAGTATGACGGGGTGGCATTTGCCGGATCGCAATTGCAACCTGGACGTCGGACTGTTCAACAGGTACTCGAAGATGCTTGGATGTCATTTACAGCCACGCGGGTTCGTGCACACTTTGCGGGTCGAACAGATGCTGGCGTTCATGCT
>DKLZ01000054.1:10435-14863 GCA_002455955.1 Dehalococcoidia bacterium UBA6627 | reverse complement strand
CGAACAGATGCTGGCGTTCATGCTCGTGGTCAGGTGGCAATGTTGGATACAGACGTGGAACACGATGTTGCGACAGTCCGTTCTGGACTTAATCACTTTCTCGACAATGATCTTGCGGTCCGTTCTGTTGTTGAAGTTGACTCGAAATTTGAACCTCGTAGACACGCGTTATCGCGGGTGTATCGCTACATGATTGAATATGGGAGAACACGGTCACCGTTATCACGAACTCGTGTCTGGCAAAGACGTGGACATCTCGATGTGACTTCGATGATGGAAGCAGCAGATAGATTGCCATTAGAAGAGTGTGATTGGGCTGCGTTTGGTGGTCGCACTGCTCCGGATTATCCAACTGTCAGAACCCTGCATTGCAGTACCGTGCGTCAAGTGCCCCCTCATAAGCTTGAATACACGATCGCAGCTGATGGTTTTTTACCGCACCAAGTTCGACGTACAGTTGGAGCGTTGGTTAGTGTTGGTGAACGTGTATTGACGCCAGACGATTTCGTTGATCTGATCGATGGTCCCCCTAGTAGCGTTGGTCCAACAGCGCCACCCCAGGGACTTACTCTATTGAATGTCCAATACCCGTCCTCAGTCATCGATTGGACTGAGGGCTGTGTTGAAACCGGATCGAGGATGTGTGATGCCTAGTAAAACGTTGCGCTTAAGTGCCAAGAAAATGGAGCGTAATTGGCAGGTACTCGATGCCGCTAATAGGCCGCTCGGTCGTGTTGCCAGTGAGGCCGCGCAGATGTTGCTCGGTAAGCATAAGCCTAATTATGAACCGTTTTTACCGATGGGTGATTTCGTGGTGATTGTCAACGCAGCTGAGATTGCCGTTACCGGTGAGAAAACCAAGCGTAAAATTTATTACCGTCACACTGGATACCCTGGTGGAATTCGCGAACGCACGCTCGAAGAGCAGATGGCTCGTGATCCAAGAAGAGTTGTCGAGCGAGCTGTGAAAGGGATGCTTCCGCGTAACTCTCGCGGCCGTGAGCTCTTTCGCCATCTGAAAGTTTACTTGGGTGCAGATCATCCGCATGAAGCACAGATTCGATCAGGGACAGGTGTCCGAGCCGTAAAGCGCGCTCGCCAGATGGCTGAGGTTGCCACTGCTGCTGTTGAGTTATCAGTGAAATCTCGGGACCAAATCGAAGGTCAAACGATATCTGACGAAAAGCGATTGACTGGATCTTTGTCGCGGTACCGTAGAGCCGAACTTGATACTGAAGCGGAACGGCTCGGTATCGAAATCAGTCCAGGCTGGAAGAAAAATGATGTGGTTGAGGCAGTGAGGTCTCATTATGATGAGAATCCGACTACTGCGAGCGAGGAAGATTAGATGACAACCGAGCAACGCTATTTCTATGGTCTTGGCCGTCGCAAGGCCGCAATCGCTCGAGTGCGGATTTATCCGGGCAATGGCACGGTGGTGATCAACGGTCGCCCTTTTGAAGAAGCGCTTCCGCGTGCATCATTGCGAAACGAAGCGATCGAACCGCTTTCAGCGCTAGATCAGAACAAGAGCTATAACGTACAGGCAAAGGTTCGAGGCGGCGGAGTTGCTGGTTGGGCAGGTGCAATCAAGCATGGTGTTGCGCGGGCATTAGTAGTTGCTGATGAGGCCAACAGGCGCCCATTACGCTTGCAGGGACTGCTGACGCGTGATCCACGTGTGAAAGAACGGAAGAAGCCTGGTTTGAAACGCGCTCGTAAGGCTCCTCAATTTACCAAGCGCTAAGAGTCACCCATGACTTGGCGCTTGTGTAGGAAGCGCAGGTCAACGTACTCGTTGCTTAAATGTTTCGATTGATTTTGTGTCACTTGGATCGACTCCATTTAATATTGCAGAATAGTAAGATATCCAATCTCCAAGGCTACATGCGCGTAATATCGATTCTAATGTGCTTGCACCCGAGCTGATTTCAGTGCTGTTCGCTATACCGGCTTCATCAAGCATTGTGCTAGTTAGTTCGACCCGCCGACGATTGCGTTCATGAGCGATTTCAGCGTCAAGTAAGACGACCTCTAATTGTTCTAGGCCTGCCTGCGGAAGTCCGAGGACATTTAGTAAGTTGTGGTTGATCTCGGGGATGGCACCAAAGAACGCCCATTGTTTGGCGTTTTCTTGGAGTTGCCCTGCCCAGCGTCTTGCTGCGACCTCAAGAAAGTCAGCTCCGACGATGAAGGGCAAACGTCCATGAAGGCGAATCGCAAGTTGTTTCGCCGAATTGAATTCAGTAGGGACATCAATGCCATATGATGTCGCATTGGCATCCAGAGCTTTCGCGGCGATCTCTATGTCGGTGTCGCTAATTGGGAGAATCTTTAGGGTGGATAGCACACCAACTAGTGGCATGAGCCCCCAACCGAAAGCGCTACGCGGGTGTCCTTCCCAACTGTATGTGATTAAGGGACCATCGAAAGTTGCAAGTTGACCGCCGCCTGTGATGGCCAACTTCATCCCTTTTTGGTGGTGCGCTGTCTCGAAGGCCGTCAAGGTCTCCTCAGTGTCTCCAGATACTGAGCAAGCAACGATTAATGTACGAGGTCCTGCTTGTGGGACTAGATAGTTTCGAACTACGTCGACAGGAACCCGAGAGATGGTGCGGGCAATCATCGAGACTATATCTCCTCCGATCGCCGACCCACCCACTCCAACGACGATCACTCGATCGGGCGTTTGAAACGAAGTGGGAATTTCCCATCCTTTACCAACAACCCATGCGTCACGAATTTGATCGCCCAATTTAGCAATCTGATTACCCATTTCATCCTGATCGAGGCGTGCGAAGAGTGTCAGGTCGTCTAGCGACTCTTCGGCAGAGGGAGATGTGGATTTTCTTATCATGCGTCTACTAGGGAGTCAGTTATCTGACGAAATTCTGTCAAAGTGCAACTCCGGCTAGTTCCTGACCATCTTGTAATGCTTGTTGAACCTGATCCATAGACGGCATTTCAGCGTAGATGCGAAGCAACGGTTCAGTTCCGCTGAAGCGGAGTGAAAGCCACCAGCCACCTTCTACGGTGAATCGAAAACCGTCGACTGTGTCGCGATTGGTTACTGGCAACCCTCCTACGAATTCTGGTTTTGCTTCGCTGATACGCTCGAGGATTTCAGTCTTTTCTTCACTACGGACTGTCACATCTAATCGATCGTATGCGTGTTCGCCAACTATTTCTTTTAGGTTCTCAAGTAATTGAGAAGGTTTCAGTCCAGTTCGTGCTACAAAATCGAGCATAAACAGACCAGCCAGGATGCCATCCCGTTCGGGGATGTGTCCGCGTACCGCCGTGCCTCCTGACTCTTCACCGGCAATTAACGCGTTTGTCTCAGCCATGCGAGGGCCGAGGTGCTTGAAACCGACGGGCGTTTCCTGGACTTCACATCCGAAGTGCTCGGCAAGTTTGTCGATCATTCGTGTCATTGTGACTGACCGGACGATCACTCCCCTTCGATCTAATATAGCGAGTTGGTAATACGCTATAAGGGCAAACGTTTCTAATTGCGTAATAAAACGCCCTTGCTCGTCGATGACGCCTAATCGATCGCCGTCTCCGTCAGTTGCAATTCCAATGTCAAACTCACCTTGTGTGATGAAATCCATCGTTTCAATGAGATTGACCGCTATTGGTTCTGGCGCATTGATTCCGGGGAACGTTGGATTGCGATACCCGCGGAGTTCACGGACATTAGTGTCGCCCTCACCGATAGCGGCTGAGCTCCAACCCATGGCTGATCCATACATCGAGTCGATAAGAACGTTGAGTCCAGCGTTCCGTATACCATCGATATCCACCAAATTGCAGATAGCCTTCAAGTAGCTACTCTGCGCGTCGATCCGTTCGACAAGGCCCTTTGCTTCGGCTTCACCAAGTGGCATTTGTAGGATACGACCGCCGGTCATTACCTCAGGGATTATTTTTTCGATCTCGTTTGTCGTTTCGCTAGAGACAGTTCCACCTTCCGGGGATTTTAATTTAAATCCATTCCAACGTGCTGGATTGTGACTCGCGGTGATCATGATGCCGCCGGCTGCCTTACGATCCAGAACGTTGAATGACAACGCTGGTGTCGGTACGAAAGATGAGGTGAGCGCAACGGGAATTCCGTTTGCTGCCATTACTTCGGCAGCGGCACCCGCGAATGATCCAGAGAGGAATCGCGTGTCGTAGCCGATTACTATTCCAGAAGTGGAATTTCGATGCTTCAGGTAGTCAGCTGTTGCTTGAGTCACTGCACGAACGTTGTCGAAGGTGTAATCGTCTGAGATAACAGCGCGCCATCCATCGGTTCCAAAGCGGATCTCATTCATAGCGATTATCCAGCCCTAATTACTGAATCAGGTTCGATTTGCTCGTTAATGATGACTGCACCCGATTCGATCCGGGCATTGTGCGCGATGATCGATCGATCGATCA
>DKLZ01000054.1:8672-10127 GCA_002455955.1 Dehalococcoidia bacterium UBA6627 | reverse complement strand
TGATCGATCGATCGATCATCGCGCCAGCGGCAACAGTAACGTGACTTGCGAGGACGCTGTCTCGCACGACGACATTCCGATCCAGGGAAACCTGCTCCCAGAGGACGCTTCGTGCCACCTCCGTGGAAGCTCCGATTTTGCTGCGGGAACCTATAACTGTCGGCTTGCCTAATCGAACTCCTTTAGCAATCGATACGTGTTTGCCAAGAAGTAGGCCTTCGGTTCCGGATGGAACGGCTTCCGGAACTGAACCGTTGACGAGTTCTAAGTTGACCCGCAGTAGTGAATCAGTGTTGCCGACATCACGCCAGTAACTTGGCTGGCTGAAACCATAGATCGGTCGTTGTGCCTCGCACATCGCTGGGAATAGGAGGTCTTCAACGCGGTTGAATCGCCTAGAATCGATTTCTTTGATGACACTAGGATCAAACAACCAGTTACCAGCGTTTATGAGTTTTGATGGAGCAGATCCTGGCTGAGGCTTTTCTACGAAATGCCTGATACGACCGTCGGCATCAGCAACAGCGACACCGAATTGCGAAGGGTCATTAACTTCGTGAAGGTGCATTGTTAGTTCGGCTTTTTGTTGGCGATGGAAGGTGAACATAGCGCTGAGATCGATATCGGTGATGATATCTCCGTTAGTGACAAGGAATGGCTCCTTCCAACTTTGAGCAATACTGGCAATTGCACCACCTGATCCGAGGGGAATGTTTTCATACGCATAGTCTAGTTTAATGCCAAGTGCCGAACCGTCACGGAATAGGTCACGGATCTCCTGGTTTTGGTTCGTCATAGCCAGTGTGATATTTGTGAACGAGTGGCTTTTTAGGTGTAACAGCAAATGCTTCAGGAGCGGTTGATTGAGCACGGGGACAAGCGCTTTTGGGGAGCGCCACGTCAGTGGACGCATTCTCGTACCCTGACCGCCGACAAGCACTATTGCGCGCACGGATTGATCCTAGGTGCTACGTTCAGCGTAGTCCAAGATTTATGAGACCAACTTATACTAAGCGAGAGCTCGGAAGATTATTTTGTAAGTCCTGCCTTCTCGCGGAGCAATCCAGCAAGTTCGGTGCTTTCCCAAGGTAGGTTTAGGTCGTTGCGACCAAAGTGACCGTAGGCAGCGACTTGTTGGTACATCGGCCGCTTCAGGCGAAAACGTTTGATGATTGCTGCGGGCCGCAGATCGAAATTCTCATCGATCAGCGTCTGGATAACACTCTCTTCGACGTGTTCAGTACCGAATGTTTCGAAGCTTATGGAGGTGGGGCGAGCGACACCTATAGCGTAAGAAATTTGTATTTCGAAGCGATCAGCGATGCCAGCAGCAACAATATTTTTCGCGACGTGTCGCGCAGCGTACGCGCCAGAGCGGTCAACTTTTGAAGGGTCTTTCCCACTGAAAGCCCCTCCACCGTGTCGGGCTATACCACCGTAGGTGTCGACGATAAT
>DKLZ01000054.1:7598-8357 GCA_002455955.1 Dehalococcoidia bacterium UBA6627 | reverse complement strand
GTAGGTGTCGACGATAATCTTACGTCCAGTAAGGCCTGCGTCACCCATCGGTCCGCCGGTAACGAAGCGCCCTGTTGGGTTCACGTAAATTTTTGTCGTTTCGTCAAGTAGTTCCTCAGGGCATATATCACGGATAATGTATTTTTCGATGTCTTCACGCAGCACGGTCTGTGACACTTCAGCAGCATGTTGTGACGAGATGACCACTGCGGAGATCCGCTTAGGAATACCGAAGGCATATTCGACAGTCACCTGAGATTTACCGTCAGGGCGGAGATATGGAAGTTTCTCGTTACGGCGTAACTCTGTTAGGCGGCGGACCAGTGAATTGGCTAGTGAAATGGTGAGTGGCATTAACTCATCAGTTTCATTACAAGCAAAGCCGATCATCATTCCTTGGTCACCAGCTCCCATTTGATCGTAGTCTTCGATGTTTTCTGCACCTAAGCGTGCTTCACTTGCGTAATCTACGCCTTGGGCGATGTCTCGAGATTGCTCCTTAATTGAAGTCAAAACACCACATGTACTAGCGTCGAATCCGAGTTCGGAGCCTGTGTAGCCGATCTCGCGCACCGTCTTACGTACGACCTCTTCGATGTCTATGTACGCTTTGGTTGATATCTCGCCGAACACCCAAACAGTTCCTGTTGTCGTAGCTGTTTCACAAGCTACTCGTGAATCCGGGTCCTTTGCGAGCAGTGCATCTAGGACCGCATCAGAGATTTGGTCGCAAAGCTTATCAGGATGACCTTCTGTAAC
>DKLZ01000054.1:1319-7275 GCA_002455955.1 Dehalococcoidia bacterium UBA6627 | reverse complement strand
ATGACCTTCTGTAACTGATTCGCTTGTGACGATAAACGACGGAGAAGTCATGAACGACGTACTCATCACGAGATCCTTTCGGCAAGTTCTCTAGATAGAAGCTTCTACAGTCGATCGCTTAAGTTCCTAGGTTCCATGAATTAAGGTAACGCTTTTGCTCCTCAGTTAATGTGTCTATCTTGACCCCCATCGATTCGAGTTTCAGCTTTGCGACACCATCATCTATGCCCTGGGGAACGTTGTAGACTTTAGGTTCGAGGTTCGAGTGTTCCTGAGAGACGTACTCCGCACTCAACGCTTGATTAGCGAAAGACATGTCCATCACGGAGGCAGGATGCCCCTCGGCGGCACCAAGATTCACGAGCCGTCCCTCAGCGAGTACAAGTAAACGACGCCCGTCTCGTAAAGTGTATTCTTCGACAAAATCGCGGACCTGAGATTTCGTTATTGTCATGCCCTGTAGTGCTGGTAGGTTTATTTCGGAATCGAAGTGCCCCGAATTCGCCATTATTGCGCCCGATTTCATTCTCTCGAATGAGGTAGTGTCTAGCACGTTCATATCGCCGGTGACGGTAACGAAGATATCACCTTCTCGTGCTGCTTCTGCTATCGGCATAACGCGATAACCATCCATCACAGCTTCGAGGGCACGAAGTGGGTCGACTTCTGTGACAATGATTTGTGCGCCCATCCCTGCACCTCTCATTGCCAGTCCTTTGCCGCACCAGCCGTATCCCGCAACCACGAGCGTTTTCCCGGCGAGTAGTACATTAGTAGCGCGAATGATCCCATCAAGTGTGGATTGTCCGGTACCGTAACGGTTATCGAAGAAATGTTTGGTCGCGGCGTCGTTAACAGCAACGATTGGATATTGTAATTTGCCCTCGCTTGCTAGGGCACGGAGACGAATTACACCAGTGGTAGTTTCTTCCGTCCCTCCGATTACGTGCTTAAGTCGTGCAGTTTCTGTTGTGTGCAGGAGAGCAACAAGGTCGGCGCCGTCATCCATTGTCACATGGGGGTCGAATTCCAGAATCTGGCTTAAGTGACGATTGTAGGTTGTGGAATCTTCTCCCCTGATCGCGTATGTGGGGATTCCGTATTCTGCGCTCAGCGCAGCCGCGACGTCGTCTTGTGTTGAAAGTGGGTTCGAAGCAGCTAAGCGCACTTCAGCTCCCGCTTCTTTAAGCGCGATCATTAGATTGGCGGTTTCGGTTGTGACATGAAGGCACCCAGCAATACGGACACCGTCCATCGGTCGCTCGCGCATGAAACGCTCACGGATTTGTTGCAAAACAGGCATTTCCCTAGCTGCCCATTCAATTCGTTGAACGCCACCAGCTGCGAGCGAGGCGTTAGCTATATCGCTTTCCGCATTGGATGTACTTATTGTCATTAATAGTTCCTAGTACCGATTTGCTGGCATTAGCCTGCTAAGGGTTGATTAATCCTGATACGACTTCCGTTCCGGGTGGTTCCAAACTACGCCCTCGTAGCAACGCAGCGCGTCGCCGAAGAGTTGGCCCAATCCCGAGAATGTCAGTACGTCTAAGTTGCGCTTCAACGACTTCTGATCCGAATTCATAGCCAAGTCTCCGATAAGCATGGATAGCAGGCTCATTGTTCGGATCGACTGTTAAAACGACATCAGAACATCCCTGTGATAATAGCGTCTCTGTCACAGAGGATGTGGTCAATGTAGCGAGACCGTGTCCTCTATACGAAGGAGAAGTGAAGACATTACCAACCACTCCGATTGAGAAGTTGGGAGCTACTATGTGTGAACCTGCTGCTGCGACAAGTTCTCGATCGTAGAAAGCGCCGAAGTAGACTGCTCTGTTGATGGTCTCTGCTCGGAAAAAGCTTGGACCACCTTCAGATGCATAGAGCTTGTTTAGCAGTTCTACGTCGAGGCCGGAGAGTCTTCGTACTGATCCGTTGACAGGTTCGAAGGTTAGTCTAGTTGTAGACATGCGAAGCATTGATAGCTTGTTTTCGATACGAAACCATCTTTGTAGAAAAGGTAAATGTTCTGGTGTTGCTGTTGAAAGGTATGAACGACGCGGCCCTGGATGGATTGAGATAATCGCATTGATGGCGTCGGGCGCTCCGATTACGGCAGTGGTTACCCCCATTCCATGGGCGTGCATGACGACCCCTTTTCCTTTGGGGCCGTCTGCTATGTAGAAGACAGCGGTATTAAGTAGATCATGTTCGAGATGTCCCAGAGCGTATGCGGCAAGTGGGCGATCTTCGGATAGTGCGGTTGCGAGAACTCGTGGATCGCGTACCGATCGAATTAAATAACGTTTCGGTGCGACAGAAATACTATTTTGCTGACCTAGTGTCTCGGTCACGTAGTGAACCACATTGATTTGTTTATCAAGCTGGGCCCCAATAACGTTCAGTTATCAGCTCGAGTCGTTGTCGTGTCGCTTTTGGGACCAATGTTGGTGGTGTGATTAATGCATTGCTTAAAGCATCCCGACATTCGCATTCTACTAGCGATTTGTCGAGCGAGGCGATCGCTTGGCTTATGGCATGTTTTGCGTTTTCTGCATTTGAACGAAGGTTTTTGATGATGAGTTCTGAGCTGACATCTGATTCAGATTTATGCCACACGTCGTAGTCGGTGATTAGACATAGCGAGGCGTAACAGAGCTCTGCCTCTCGAGCTAGTTTTGCTTCGGGTAGTGCTGTCATGCCGATTATAGACGCTCCAGAATTCCGGTTAAGCGATGATTCGGCTCGTGTTGAAAAAGCGGGTCCTTCCATCACGATTAAGGTGCCTCCTCGATGCGTAGTAATGCCAGCAGTTTCGGCACCGGATGCGAGCGCCTCGCAAAGCGTTGGGTCAAATGGATCGGCAAATCCAACATGAGCCACAGCGCCATTTCCAAAGAATGTCGACGATCTTCCATGGGTGCGATCAATTAATTGATCGGGAACTACAGCATGGCGAGGTGAGAGTTCTTCACGTAGTGAGCCAACAGCTGACACGGTTAATATCTGTCGGACGCCGATCTTTTTTAGTGCGTAAATATTTGCGTGAGATGGAATCTCAGAGGGCAGGATTTGATGGCCTTCGTTGTGTCTCGAGATGAATGCGACACGTCTTTGATGCACCGTACCGATAGTAATTAACGAACTAGGCGATCCGAAAGGAGTGTCTATCTGTATTCGTGAGATGTCGGACAATCCATCCATCTCATAGAACCCAGTTCCGCCTATCACACCAATTTCGGCCGAAAGCGTATCGGTAGATCTTGTCACTCGCTGGTTGATATTCCTAGTCAAGTTGCTTGCCTTACCCAGTGCAAAGATTCATCGATGGAAGATATCGAGGACGAGCGATTGCGGTAGCTGTTTAATACTCGAGCAATGCTTCGACAGGTAGCTCCGCAAGTTTATCTCTCCCACCTAGGTCAAGTAATTCGATTACAAACACACAACCAACGACGAATCCACCGAGGTTACGTATCAAGCGAGTTGTAGCAGCAGCCGTTCCGCCAGTTGCTAAAAGATCATCCACGATCACAACTCTGTGCTCTGCTACCGGTGGGTCACAATGCAATTCTACGGAGTCGCTGCCATATTCGAGTTCATAGTTTACAGATGCATGTTCTGCCGGAAGCTTGCCAGGTTTTCGTACCGGGACGAACGGAAGAGACAGCCTTTCGGCGACTGGTAAGCCGAATAGGAAGCCACGTGCCTCTATCCCAGCAACTAGAGTCGCATTCCAACTTTCTGCTATTTCAGCGAGGCGATCATTGGTCGTACGCAATGCAGGGGGATTATGGAGTAATGGGGTGATATCTCGAAACATGATCCCTGGTTTTGGGAAGTTCGGGATCACGCGGATAAAGGTATCGAGAGCAAAAAAATTGCTTGTTAGGTTCCATTCTTGAGATTTGGTCAAAGCTGGATGACCTTCCTACGCCGAATTTCTGGGAGAGGAATTTTGTTTCAATGAAATCCATTGACCTGATTCCCTACCGGCTTCTAGCATCAGTTAGTGAGTTTAACCACATCCTTATCATTTTCCAGTAGCGATCCGTTCGCAACGATCGCTCCATTCTATGATCTCGATCTTCAGGGCTACGATGACGATATTGCCCTGTATCGTCTGTTAGCGGAGCGATCGGCAGGGTCCGTATTGGAACTCGGATGCGGAACTGGTCGAGTTGCGCTTGCGCTTGCCGACGATGGTCATGATGTCGTTGGAGTCGATATGAGTAAGGGAATGCTAGAGATAGCGAAGAGGCATGATCATTCAAATAACGTTAGATGGATCCACGGTGATATGTGTGCTCTCGATCTCGATCGAGAGTTTGACCTAATTCTTGTTCCGCTTGGTGGACTTCAGCATATGCAGGAGATAGATGATCTAGTAGCTACGATGACTGTGATTGAACATCATCTATCGTCAGGTGGTGTTGCCGTCGTAGATGTAGAAGCACCATCAGCGGAGGATTTTACAGCTGGTTCCCAGCCACTGGTCGAACACTGGACACGCGAATGGCAGTCCAAGCCTGACGATGATACCGCGATGGTTTCCAAACTTGTTCAAGTCGAGGTTCGGTCAGCACAAGCGCGTCGTGACGTAACTTGGCATTACGACGTTCAGGGCAGTGATGTTCCTTTACGTCGTATAACAGCTCAGTTTGTTCTTCGCACGATTACATATGGAGAACTCGAGCTAGCAGGTCGGTTGGCAGGTCTTCAATTGTCTACTGCGTGGGGTGATTACGAAATGACACCGTATGACGATCGTAGTGAACGGCTAGTTATGACCTTTGTTAATCCGGAGAGCATGTCGTGAGCGTCATTGCGCTTGATGGTATGGGTGGTGACTTGGGGCCAGAGGCGACCGTGCTGGGAGCAATCGCTGCTGCATCGGATGGCCAGCAAATATTGCTTGTTGGCGATCAGGAAATACTCAGCGCTCACATTCTTAGAAATGGAGGTCATGTATCAGCGCTGCGTGTGGTACATGCTCCAGACACTATAGGAATGGGGGAACAGGTCGCTCGAGAAGTGCGAAAGCGGCGCAATTCCTCTATCTGGGTTGGAATGGAACTCGTCAAGAGTCATGAAGCTCAGGCATTTGTCTCGATGGGAAACACTGGCGCTATGCTCGCCGCCGCACTGCTTTCATTGGGAAGAATGCCCGGTGTCGAGCGGCCAGGGTTGGCGATTTTACTCCCCACTCCAGGAGGATCATCTCTCTTGATCGATGGTGGGGCGAATGCGGATGTAAGACCGAAACATTTTCTTCAGTTTGCAGAGATGGGCTCTGCATATATGAGAGCTATGTATGACTATGCAGAACCGCGGGTAGGCCTACTCTCGATCGGTTCAGAAGCATCGAAAGGTTCATCACAGATCGTTGAGGCACATGGGTTACTTAGTTCTAATTCAGAGATCAATTTCGTTGGTAATATTGAAGGTGGTGACATAGTCACAGGGGAATGTCAGGTCGTGGTTACTGATGGCTTCACAGGCAACGTTGCTTTAAAGCTATTGGAAGGTACCGCGCAGATGATGTTTGAGGTGATGCAGCATGAGGCTCGTACTTCGATGCGTGGACGCCTCGGAGGTTTATTGTTGCGACCGACTTTGCTTAAAGTGAGAGACCGCTTGGATTATCGGCGTTACGGTGCTGCACCGTTACTAGGAGTCAACGGTAAGGTATTCATCGGGCATGGGCGAAGTGATGCTGAGGCAATTACGAGCGCGATCAGTACCGCTAACGAGGCTGATAATTCTAGAGTGCTCGATCAACTCAAATCATCCATTACAGATGGACAAGGTTCCGTATACTAAGTAGCTGCACAAATACCCAATGGGGAAGGATGAATGATGGCACACCCGACCGACACGAGTGACGGCACCTTTGACTCGGATGTCATCCAGTCAGATATGCCTGTGCTAGTTGATTTTTGGGCTCCTTGGT
>DKLZ01000054.1:0-1004 GCA_002455955.1 Dehalococcoidia bacterium UBA6627 | reverse complement strand
TTTTTGGGCTCCTTGGTGTGGGCCGTGTCGCATGGTCGCACCGGTCGTAGAGGAACTTTCTGACGATTACGATGGCAAGGTTAAGTTTGTTAAACTCAACACAGATGAGAATCCTGTAGTGGCAGGCAAGTACGGAATTCGTTCGATTCCGACACTACTAATCTTTAAAGATGGCGAAGCTGTAGGGCAGGTCATCGGATTTCGCCCAAAGAGTGACTTAGCGAAGCATCTGGACGAGGTCGTCTCTTAGTCGATTCTCTTTATGCGACGGAATTCGATATACCAATCTGGCGAGTCAGTACTAGATGATATTTTTTGGCTCGTCCGTGGAATCCCGTTTTCTTGCTCTAGTTTCATTACTGGTGGCACGGTGCCCCTTTTCTAAGGAGCGGCCTTGCTTTTCTTCCAGTCGCTGAAGTGCTCGTCCCTTTTCGGGGTGTGGGTCAGGACGCTCACCGTACGCCTCTCGCCCTTCGTGCCCTTCTGGCAGATGTTCGGTGACGGGAAGACCTTCCTCGTCGCAGAACAGTAGTCAGTGGCAATATTTCCAGCGTTGCATTTCCTCGCAGGGGCAGATCCAGAACTTCTTCTCGATCTCCTCCTGCTTGTCTTCGAAGAACATACAGGGGCAAAGTGGCTTTCCTACCTCGTCGATATTCTTGGCTAGGCCTATTACGAGGTAGTCCGTGATCTCGCTTTGAGGGTGGAGATAGCTGCCACTTTTGTCGGCGAAGTTTTCGACGAACTTTTTCATTTTTGCGAGATTGGGTGCTGATGCTTGTGCGAGATCATCTTCGGAAGGTTGTTCGATCGTCACTAGTGCTCCCGTGGAATGTTCTAGTTTCCAGCTTGTATTCACCCGATTTTCTATCTTACCGAACCTTTCCCGCAGAGAGGAATTTTGCATTTGATTCTAGAAGGCCCTCGCTCAATGGAGACTGATCCGTAGAATCAAGCTGGGAGTGGATCGTGACCGGTGTTGCGCGCGGTCTTCAAAACCGTTG
>DKLZ01000069.1:23720-38990 GCA_002455955.1 Dehalococcoidia bacterium UBA6627 | reverse complement strand
GAGGTCTTAGATACAGAGCCCGAGATCGTCGACCCTCCTGACGCAATTGTTCTTGAAGATGTCGAAGGACGAGTTGATTTTGAACATGTGAAATTCAGTTACATAGATGGTGTTCCGGTTCTCCGTGATTTTGATCTCCACGTCGAACCTGGTGAGACGATCGCACTAGTCGGTCATACGGGTGCCGGGAAGACATCTGTCACAGCACTTGTTAATCGTTCCTACGATATACAGGGCGGTCAAATTTTAGTCGATGGTCATTCCTTGACGTCGATTCAACGTGCTTCCTTGACCAGAAGGATGAGTGTCGTACTTCAGGAGCCCTATCTGTTTTCAGGGACTATCCGTGAAAACATTCGTTACGGTCGGCTCGACGCTACCGATGAAGACATCATCGATGCTGCTCGTGCAGTGGGTGCTGACGAATTCATTAACCAACTTCCCAATGGGTATGATGCAATCCTGCATGAACGTGGACAAAACCTCTCAGTCGGTCAGAGACAACTGATTTCTTTTGCTCGTGCACTAGTAGCAGATCCACGCATACTGATTCTTGACGAAGCTACGGCGACTGTGGACACGCACACAGAACAGATCATCCAAGGTGCCCTGTCGACTATGCTCAAAGGTCGCACCTCGTTCGTTATCGCGCACCGTCTCTCAACTATTCGTAGTGCTGATCGCATAGTCGTGATGCGCAATGGCGAGATCGTCGAGGTTGGTAACCATAACCAACTGATGGCAGCTGAGGGAGTGTATGCCGATCTCTATCATATGACTTTCACCCATGCTGGGAGCGAGGATGGAGAAGAAATGCTCACTGAGGAAGCTGCTACGCCCTGAGCGACAATTCGATCGACGACTTTGGACTGCGACCTGGTATCGATTGCCCATTAAGCTACATGTTCCACGATTCAAGCGGTGAATATCACTTGATCGATTGTGGTCACGGGTTATCTGTTGAGGTGGGAGCACACTAATAATGCGAGATGGAGAGGCCAGCGAGTGATCGACGAATCATTTCTCGAGCTAATAGCCCCAGAGAGCATGAAATATTGGACGCTGCTTGGGATCCAAGTGGAAGAGGCTGAGCGGGGGCATGTGCGTTTGAGTTTGGAAATGAAGGATGATTTGGGGACTCGGTTGCCGGGGATTATGCACGGTGGGGCATTAGGATCGTTGATTGATTCGGCGGCGGGTGCGGCGACAGCAACCCTGCGTGAGCCAAATGATGAGACATGGAATGGGCAGGTAACAACCGACTTAAACGTCACGTTTCTCGCTGCGGCAACAGGGCGAGTGGTAGCAACCGCTCATGTATTGCGCAGTAGTCGGTCGTTTGCCTTCGTTCAGGTTGAAGTACGAGCCATGGACGAGTCGCTAGTGGCCGTTGGTCGGGCGACCTACACGATCATACGTCGGAAGAACTGATCATAGTCAGATATGCGTACGAGATGAATCGTTAGCGCGTTCGTATCTTCGAACATTGCGCTTGTCTGTCTGTGTAACGTATTCAAAAAGATTTGCCATGCCGAAATACGTTTGGTTGCTCATGATGGATCTGCCGCACTGATTCCAAATAGCGGAGTTTGTGCAACCCGTGTTTCAGGATCGATCCCAAGATGTGAATAGCCCATTGACGTTAAAACACGCCCCCGTGGGGTTCGTGTGAGAAAGCCAAGTTTTAGGAGGTAAGGTTCATAGACATCCATAATGGTGTCGGACTCTTCGGAAATTGCGGCAGCGAGTGTTTCGAGGCCAACTGGACCGCCGTCGAATCGTTCTGCCATTGCGCTCATCAATGTGCGGTCCATTTGATCGAGGCCAAGAGAGTCTATATCCAGCTGAGCGAGGGCAGCATCTGCAACGGGAGCCGTAATAATTCCATCGGCTCTGACTTCCGCATAGTCTCGTACACGGCTCAATAGCCGGTTTGCGATTCTGGCAGTACCTCGCGATCGGTTAGCAATCTGAGTGACACCACTTTCATCGATTGAGCAACGCAGTACTGAAGCCGATCGACGAACGATTTCACTCAGCGCTTCTTCGTCGTAGAACTCCAGACGGAACGAAGTGCCGAAGCGGTCACGCAGAGGTTGAGACACACGCGCATAGCGAGTTGTCGCACCGACTAATGTGAACCGGTTCAGCTTCAGTCGAACATCGCGAGCCTTTGGACCCTTTCCGAGGATGATGTCCACGGAGAAATCTTCCATTGCAGGGTATAAGACCTCTTCGACGGCTATTGGTAGACGGTGTATCTCGTCAATGAACAGCATGTCTCCTTGCTGCAGACTTGTAAGCAATGAGGCAAGGTCTCCTGCACGTTCGATAGCAGGGCCGGAGGTAATTCTGATTGATACCCCCATCTCCGATGCGAGGATCATGGCTAGCGTTGTCTTGCCTAGCCCTGGTGGGCCATGTAAGAGGACGTGATCAAGAGAGTCACCTCGGCCACGTGCAGCTTCGATAGCAATTCGAAGATTCTCTTTAATCCGTTCCTGTCCGAAGTATTCCTCGAGTCGTCGCGGGCGCAGGGTTGCTTCGGGGACATCGTCCTCGGTCTGTGCCGGTGTAAGTGGCCCTTCACGGTCCGCCATGTGCGGCCTCCTGATACAAACCTACGATTTTGAGTATTACAGAACGAACGTTCGTAGTCGAAGAAAATAGTGTTGGGATGTAGGTAGTATGATCCGCAGGATTGTATATGCCACGTCGGTGATGTTCTCGTGTCAACTATCATTCTGAGCAACTTGTCCAAGCAATACTTTTTGTCGCGCGTGGGATTTGATAATAGTCAGCCGCTATCACAACACAGCAGGCTTTATTGATCTTCTGGCGATATGACGACAGAAAACTGCGTCCTAGAACAAGACCTCGTGGGAACATGCTACTTTGACTTTGATCCCTCTATAACGATTTGGGTTGCGCAACATTTTGGCCACGAGGGTTCAAGGTAGGCTAAGGTGACGAGGTCTCTTGTTGGCACGGTCCGTCCGATGGTCGATGCCGATCTTCCTATGGTGCGTACGATCGAGAAAGCAGCATACGGTAGTGACGCATGGTCGCGTCGCAAGCTCGAAGATGAGCTCATTAACGGTTTCTCCGATTATCTGGTGATCGAAGTAACAGATAAAGGTGTTGTGGGCTTCGCTGGGGTTTGGTTCATGCGCGACCAACTGCACCTGGTGACAATTGCTGTTGATCCCCTTTACCAGCGTTGTGGGTTTGCGACGCAGCTACTTCTGAGCTGTTTCGATCTTGCGAGGCAAGCAGAGATGTCGAGTATCGTGCTCGAAGTTCGTGAATCGAATACCAATGCCCAGACGCTTTATGAGCGTTTCGGTTTCCGTCGGTTAGGGCGGTTACGCGGGTACTATCGCGACGATGGTGAAGATGCAGTGGTTATGCAGACGCCGCCGTTGGTAGATCATGATCAACAGATATTGATCGTGGAACTAGCCCGACATTACAGAAACTGAGCTTCAGAGGTTCGTCTAGTCTAGTCTGTCGATTCGTCGTCAACGTCTGCTTCGTCGTCAACGTCTACTTCAGCTTCTGGGTCATGGCTGTAGATCACGAAGCGCCCATCACGCTCCACGAGGACCGTTAAACGACCTGCGTCGTTTTCAGCTTCGATCCACTGCGGTAGCTCGGCGCCATAGCCCGTGACTAGGTGAGTATTTGATGGCTGCATCGCGAATTTGCGTCCGTCGATGCTTAGGTAGAACGGGGGAGGTCGGTTCCACCCGTTCAGATTCAGTGCGAATGTGTCTATGCCTTCAGTCGAGACAAGGTAAAGGTCACCGAATCCTACCGTCATGATCTTTGTCTCTTCGTCGTACTGGTACGTCAGATCGGTCTCAGTGGCTATATCGACCACGGTTTTCCTCCTGGCAAGCGGTCGGATTTGCGGTCGTATACGACACAAAATCCAAGGACACGGATGCGATCATACGTGCGCCCATAGGATCGAGCTAGGTTGAACAACAACAGTATCGAACTTATTTCCTTGATACATGAGCTGTATTGCCTTCACTTGTGCGGTCTCGTTGTAGTTTTGACGCTAATGGGTTGTATGGAGTCTCAGCAGAATTGAGATGCTGGTGACACGTAAATGAGGCTCTCATCGAGCACTTTTCACGTGGGCGCGATTCTTGACCTACTTAGACTTCGACCACTTCTGCTTCGACAGGTTTGGATCGCTTAGCACCTGGCTCGCTACTGAAGCTAAATATCCCATCAGTAAAGTCGACCACGATGATGTCGCCCATTTCAAATTCTCCGGCGAGCACTCGCTTTGCTAAAGGATTTTCAATCCGTCGTTCGATCACGCGCCGGAGCGGTCTTGCACCGAATTCGGGGTCATATCCTTCTCGTACGATCTCAGACTTCGCAGTCGTACTAACTTTGAGGTCGACCCCACGCTCTCCGAGGCGCTCGCGTACTTCGTTGAGTGCAAGTGTTGTTACTTCTGCGATTTCAAGTTCGGTTAGCGGTTCAAAGACGACGACGTCATCGAGACGATTTAAGAATTCAGGTCGGAAAGCGCGTTTTAGCGCACTTTCGACCGAACCAACTATTTCGCTGTGATCAGCATCAGATTTTGCTCGACGGAATCCAATCGATTCGGTCCGTTCACCTGTTCCGAGGTTCGATGTCAGAATTAGTACCGTGTTCCGGAAGTCTACTGTTCTGCCGTGTGAATCAGTCAGTCTTCCATCATCCATGATTTGAAGCAGGGTGTTGAAGACATCGTGATGAGCTTTTTCTATCTCATCAAACAACACAACTTGATAAGGACGTCGTCGAATAGCTTCGGTTAGTTCACCTGCCTGATCGAAGCCGACGTATCCGGGTGGAGCACCGATCAATCGAGAAACAGTGTGTCGTTCCTGATATTCAGACATGTCTAGGCGAATCAGCGCATCCGGATCATCGAACATGTACTCAGCCAAAGCCTTTGCCAGATGAGTTTTACCGACACCAGTGGGGCCTACAAAGACGAATGAGCCGATTGGTCTGTGTGGGTCTTTCAAACCACTCCGTGCCCGTCGTATAGCGTCGGATAGCACGTCGATCGCTCGATCTTGACCTATAACTTGTTCGTGCAGTGCATCTTCCATCTGCAGCAGTTTTTCTGCTTCGCCTTCGAGCATCTTGTCTACAGGAATCCCGGTCATTTGTGCGATTAATGAGGCGATATCGGATTCGTCGACTTTGTCTGATAGTCCTTTTTCTGAATGCCACTCGGTGCGCTTCTGTTCGTAGCTGGTTTGTAGCTCAACCATGTTCTGTTTTTGCTGAGCGGCTTCTTCGTAATCTTCGCGACTAGCTGCGGCTTCTAGGAGCGCGTTCACTTCAGAGAGTTTCCGCTTCATTTCACGTAGTTCAGGTGAAATGGATTCCGACTGGATAACGTGGCGTGAAGCTGCTTCGTCGATTAAGTCGATTGCCTTGTCAGGTAGTTGCCGTTCCGTCAGATAACGTGTGCTGAGTCGCACCGAAGCGTCGATTGCTTCGTCAGTGATTGTGACACCATGGTGCTCTTCGTATTTCGCTCGGATACCTCTGAGAATAGCTATAGCGTCATCCGTGGTTGGTTCGTCGACGTAGACGGGAGAGAATCGTCGTTCTAGTGCGGGGTCAGCCTCGATGTGTTTCCGATACTCATCGAGGGTGGTTGCGCCAATCACGTGCAATTCTCCACGTGCGAGGGCAGGCTTCATCATGTTGCTAGCGTCGATTGCACCATCGGCACCACCAGCTCCTACGACCTGATGAAGTTCATCGATGAATAGAATTACCTCACCCGCAGAATCTTTCACCTCTCGCATGATCCCTTGTAGGCGCTCTTCGAATTCGCCGCGAAACTTTGATCCCGCGAGTAGCTGGCCCATGTCGAGTGCCATCACACGTTTGCCGTGTAGTCGTTCAGGTACTTCGCCGGCGATGATGCGTAGTGCCAATCCTTCGACGATTGCTGTCTTGCCTACACCCGCTTCACCGATAAGTACCGGATTGTTTTTCGTTCGTCGATTCAAGACCTGCATCAGGCGATCTACTTCGACTTCACGTCCGATTACCGGATCAAGTTCGCCCTGTTCAGCGAATGCAGTCAGGTCACGACTGTACTTCGTCAGTGCTTGGTAGCTTGACTCAGCAGTCGGCGAGTCCACACGTGCAGTTCCTCTGACGTCGCGTAGCGCTTGATAGAGGCGCTCCTTGGTGATTTGGAACTCATCTAGGATTCGTGCCGATTCGCCATCACGTTCGTCTGCAATTGCGATGAGTAGATGCTCGACTCCGACGTATTCGTCTTGCAGGCGCTCTGCCTCGGCGTTAGCACGTTCGAGCAGTCCTACGACACGAGGGGTCGTGTAGATCTGTACGACGTCATTGCCGAGCTTGGGTACAGTCTCGAGCTGTGCCTTAACGGCACGGCCGAGACTGTCAGGATCTATGTCCATCTTTTGCAGCACGTCGCGTGCGAGGCCATCCGCTAGCTGAACAAGTGCAAATAGCACGTGTTCGACGTCCCATTGGGAGTGTCGTGTTTGTCTGACCATCTCCTGCGAGGCTTGTAGTACCTGTTGTGCTTGGTCGGTGAAGCGGTCTTGTCGCATCATATCTTATTCACTCTCGGCTACTTATCTCTTTGTTGGATGAGTGTTTGTTTCTGTTAGCTCGTGGAGTCTTTTTCGATTACTTCAAGGCGGTTCTCAGCGGAGCGTAGTTCCTTCGAAACCTTCTTCAGTTGCTGTTGGAGTTCCTCGATCTGCCGAGTCATACGAATAATCACGTCTACTCCAGCCAAATTCACACCTAGATCATTCACAAGTCTTGTCACAGTCCGTAACCGTTCCACATCTGCTTGCGAGTAGAGTCGAGTGTTTCCTCCTGTGCGAAATGGTTTCACAAGGCCTACTCGTTCGTACGAGCGGATCGTTTGCTGATGGAGCCCGATCATTCTCGAGACGATCGAAATTTGGAACACCGGTTCGTGTTGCGGGATCTGTTCATCTGCGCTGCGCATCTAGTTGATGTTCTCTTCAGGGATCAATTGGGAATCTGCTTCTGTCGATCGCAACATTTCGAATATTTTCCGTTGTTCTTGAGTTAACGGTTCGGGGATCACAATCCTTATCTCGACTAACAGGTCACCGAAACCTCGTCCTCCTTGTTTTGGCATACCTTGCCCGGCCAAGCGGAATAGTTTCCCGGCTTGGGTGTCCGGTGGAATGCGTAGAACGAGTGAGTTTCCCTTTAGTGAGGTGACCAGCACTTCGCCACCCAATACGGCGTCGAGTACAGAAACATCGATCACGACTCGCAGATTGTCTCCGTCTCGCTGGAACTGCGCGTGTGACTCCAGTCGGACAAGAAGGAACAGGTCGCCTGCTCCTCCGCCGTTTACGCCAGGAGAACCCTTCCCCGAAATTCGGATCCGCTGTCCGTTGTTGACACCAGCCGGGATATCGATCTCAAGGCGGCTTCCTGCTCCTTCGCTGGTATTGAGTTGTATAGTTCGTTTCGCTCCGTGGTAAGCATCCTGAAGCGATACGTTGACAGTGTGTTCGAGATCTTGTCCTTTTTGGCGCCCTGTCGAACGATTGAACAAGTTGCTAAAGATGTCGTTTCCCCCCAGGCCAGAGCCACCGGTATTTCCGCGAAACAAGTTTCCGAGTCCGCCCTCGAATGTGAAAGTTTGGCCGTCGCTACCTGGAAATCCTCCGGCTCTTGAAAATCCGGCGAAACCGGTGCCAGCTTGGCGGTGCTGTTTCTCGATTTGATCAGCGTGTTGCCATTGGTCACCATATTTGTCGTATGCGCGACGATTCTTGGTGTCACCGAGAACCTCGTGGGCCTGAGATATTTCCTTAAATCGCTCTTCAGCTTGAGCATCTCCTGGATTCACGTCAGGATGGTATTCGCGCGCAAGTTTTCGAAATGCCGCTTTGATCTCTTTATCAGAGGCGTCACGTCTAATACCAAGCACTCTGTAGAAGTCTGTTGCCATGCGATCATTATACGAAAAATCATATAACAATGTATAGGAAACATGAGTGGATGGCACTCAGATAAACTTATTGGAATAATGATATGTCTCTAACAGAGATCAAATCTTCTATTTGTGAGAAATTATGGCGAGATTGAGGATTAGTCAGTGTATTAATCTGAACTGATCGAATGACTCCGGTATTGTAATTGGGAATGGCATACCGAAAATCTTCAGTCGTGTTGTTGTTATTGTTCAATGGCCGAAGAGAGCTGCGGCTTCCTGGTAGCTTCGTGAGAAATCGACACGGTAGAACAGTCTAGGTAGTGACTATGATACTGATATTTGGTGGAATTCCGGCGTGTTGCTATTTACGTGTGTGTGTTCGAATGCGCTCTTGACCTCAGTTGGCGATATGCTTTTCGCGAGCTACATGCGGAGCGGCTATAGCTCGTACTCTACGTTCCGCTTGAATCGTGAGAGTTGATGATGGCGAAGTTGTTGGATTTACTTCAGGCCGGTGCGGATCTTGGCTCGTTAACATCGGATGAGATGCGGGAACTCGCCGGAGAAATTCGTGAACTGTTAGTCGAGACGATTCATGCGAATGGAGATGCTGGTCATCTGGCTTCGAATCTCGGAGCGGTTGAGCTCACACTAGCTTTACATCGCGCTTTCGAGACTCCTCGCGACAAGATCATATGGGACGTCGGTCATCAGGCATATATTCACAAATTGCTTACGGGTCGGCTCGATACGATCGCCACATTACGTCAGCGGGGTGGCCTCTCAGGTTTTCCAGACCGGCAAGAGAGCGTGCATGATGCGTTCGGCGTTGGGCATGCTGGAACCGCCCTCTCTGCTGCAGCTGGTTATGCGATAGCACGAGATTTGCGACGAGAGAACTACGACATTGTTGCAGTAGTTGGTGACGGTGCCCTAACAGCGGGCATGAGTTTCGAGGCGCTTAATCATCTAGGTTCCTTGGCGACTGATGTGACTGTCGTTCTCAATGACAATGAAATGTCGATTTCACCTAACGTAGGTGCGATTAATCGCAGCATTAATCGTCTCCGAGTTGGAACACCCTATCGAGATTTCAAAAACGAGCTCAAGCAGATTGTTACCCAACTTCCGGCGGGTGCTTGGCTGTGGGACGAGGCGCGACGTTTGAAGCGAGTGCCACGTGAACTCATCGTTCAGTCCGGCTTCTGGGATCAGTTGGGTTTCGACTATTACGGACCTATTGATGGCCATGATTTAGAGGTTCTCGAGTCGACGCTTCGGTCAGTCCGTCACTTCACTGGTAAACCTGCACTGATCCATGCCATAACTGTGAAAGGTCATGGTATCCCAGAGGCGGCAGCCGATCCGGTAAAGAGTCATAGTGGCACTTATTGGCTCAAGCCTGCTGCGAAATCATCCGTGAAATCGCTGCCTACCTATAGTCAGGTTTTTGGCGAAGCTGCATCTCGGTCAATGCAAGAAGACGATAGTGTGGTGGTGATTACACCAGCCATGATCGAAGGTTCAGGTTTGACTGCTTTGCAGCGTGAATTCCCTCATCGCGTCTTAGATGTTGGCATTGCTGAGCAGCACGCTGTCACGGTCGGTGCAGGTCTTGCAGCTGCAGGAATGAAACCAATCGTTGCGATCTATTCGACCTTTTTACAGAGAGCTTATGATTCAGTAATACACGACGTCGCAGTACAAGGTCTTCCAGTGGTGTTCGCGATCGATCGCGCTGGTCACGTCGGAGAAGATGGTCGTACCCATCAAGGTTTTGCTGATATTAGTTTCCTTCGCTGCCTACCTGGCATGGTTGTTGCTGCGCCAGCAGATGACGCTGAATTGAGTGAGCTCCTTGCTTGTTCACTTGAATATGATGGTCCGTTTGCGATCAGGT
Source organism: Dehalococcoidia bacterium UBA6627 (assembly GCA_002455955.1). Lineage (GTDB taxonomy): Bacteria > Chloroflexota > Dehalococcoidia > UBA2979 > UBA2979 > UBA6627. The sequence continues at coordinate 29,085 of DKLZ01000069.1, read as the reverse complement.
ATCCGAGAGGGCAGGTAGCTACTGAAATTTCCGCTCGGAACGAGGGGCCGATTCAAATTGGCACAGGTACCACCATTCGTGAGGGTAGCGATGTTGCCGTGATTGGCATTGGATCAGTACTGCCAGAATGTCTGGATGCGGCGGAGATGCTCTCTGGCAATGGTCTAAGTGTTGCCGTCGTCAATGCTCGTTTTGCGAAGCCTCTTGACGAAGATTTGATACTCGATATTTCCCGACGAACGGGGTCAGTTATTACCGTAGAGGAGAATGTACGTGCGGGTGGTTTTGGTGACGCTGTTCTTTCACTCTTAGCAGATCATGAACTATCGAATTGTTTTCTTGGTGCGATTACGATGCCGGATCAAATTGTTGAGCATGCTTCCCAATCCGAGCAACGTGTCGATGCGGGACTTGATGCGGCCAGCATTGTCGAGGTACTTACCGGGCTTCTCGATGCGCGCGGGAGCCGAGGCACGGTTGAGCAGTAATTAGTTCTTACCGTGAGAATCTTTCGAAATCGCTTTGTAAATAGTTCAGCAGTGTTCGGTCCGTTGCGCTGGTATGAGGAACGAGTGCTTGATTAAAAGGGCGGAGCGATATCAACGCATTCGGTTAATTTTTTTTGCTCCTCGGCCTCCGTCCCTTTTTTGATTTACGCGAACGCTTTGACTTCTTTTTCGGAATGGAAATATCGATGGGTTCTCGTTCGCGGTTCGCTAGGCGAGTACGCCCTGCCTCCATTCGTGACATTAATGCCAAAGCTTTTTTTGTATCGGATGCCACACGGGCTGGTTCACCGTGTCGGAGGCGAAACTTTGAGCACCAGTAGGTGAATGACTGAAGTTCCGCTAGACGCAACCGGGTTTGGATTCGCATTTCAGTCTGTGTCGCGTACAGAAGTTGCAGTTCTTCTAGTGACTTCCCGTAAACGCGTTCGTAAGCCATCACGTCTGGTTGTGGCTGACCAGCTCCGGCTAGTTGTCCCGCCTTATGTAATTCGAGTTCTGCAGAAAGTAGCAGGAGTTCTTCCACAGTTACTCCATATTGGAAGTTAAGGTGCGCTCGATGTTTCGGTCCTCCGATCGCACGCGCGAAATCCTCTTCAGTGCTTTCGTCAGGTGGAATACCGAAGATTAATAACTGCTCTAATTCGTCATCTGGGATGTGCTCTTCGACTTCCGTCAGCAGGCGCTGTGCTAGTAGTAGCCAGTCGAACGCTTCACCCGCAATCAGGTAACAGAGCTGAGCGCCATCTAAGGATTCCTCGGTCGTTGCCCAACGAGCGATGACATCCAAAAGCGCCGGGTACCAAGGTCTTTTGTGCTCGACCTCGCGGCGCAGCGCCTCAATGGCTTGTTCGGGATTTAGTGGCCCTTCTCGTGGAACACGTATCCTTCGACGCCTTGTGGTTGTTTCCACATCAGTAAGTAGAGTGTCGGATGCGTGCATACTCATAAGACGCCTAGTCTATCGTTACTAAAGAACAATGCCCTTATGGCAGGATCGCTTTGACTGGTTAGTGAGGTTAGCTAATCGATGCAGCGCTCTCGTTTGCAATGATGCTGTCATGATCTGCATCAGTCACCCATACACCGAATGTGTTTAGTTCTGAGCGGATGATTTCTGCTGTTGGCGAACTTTCATCATCTCTGAGGGCCACCACTAGACGTATTTGTCCCCCTGCTAAGTAATTGCGATAGGCGTCAAGCTGGTAGCGCGTTTGGACTGCGTATTCAACTACCGGTGTGAATCCTGCCTCAGCGTACGAACGCGCTAGAAGGCATTGATTTCGCATCGACAATTCGATCTGGCGGTCAGATTCTTGCTTTGGTTCTTCGTCCGATGCGACCCGACCTGAAACGATGGCTTTGCCGAGAGAGTCACCATCGATGTGGGCACTGTGCTCAAAAACAGCCAAAAGAGCCTCAGTAACTTTGGTTCGAGTCGGACCTGCAACTCCGCTAACGATCCAGATTGCAGGTGGCATCGTTGGCTGTTGTTCGATCGTTTCAACTGGTATGTGATTGGTTGTAGCCATCTACCCTATCTTTGGTACTTGCTTCGTTTGTTGGTCTTTTTCTTAGCGCGTATGGCGCGCCGTCGCTCCGCTCGGGAAGCGTTTGAATCAATCTCTGTTGCTTCAGTGACCGGATTTGTGGGAGTTATAGGTATGGTTTCAGTACCTGGTTCGGCTGGCCCCGAAGTCTGCATTTTTTGTGGCTTATGAGGGTTCACTAGATGGCTTATTTCAGTGGTTTGCAGTCGAGTGTGAAAAATGTTGCGTGAGACTGTCTGTCGAATTCGCTCAGAGAGTTGCTCGTACATATCGTGCGCTTCACGTTTATAGGCCACGAGAGGATCCGTTTGTCCGTATGCCCTGAGTCCGATGCCCTGTCGCATTTCGTCCATGGCGGTTAGATGACTCATCCATAATGAGTCTATAGTCCTAACCAGTACCAGACGCTCTGCGAGACGTTGCAGTTCCGCACCGTTCGTTTCCTCGATCTCCTCGTACTTGCGCTTAACGATCTCGTGTACTTCTTCGAGGATTGTGTCTGCTGGTTCGGTCTCCACACGTTCCAGCGTGAGATCGCTCTCGTTGGGAATTATTGCTTCGAATGATTGGAGGAACGAGGACGGATCCAGAGGTACGGAGTTCAAGAACGATTCACCGAGGGATTCCACCTCGTCTCTCACCATGGTCAGCACAGTCTCACGCAGATCTTCTCCATTCAGCACTTTGTCTCGTTCCGAGTAGATCACGTCGCGGTGAGTGTTCATCACGTCGTCGTATTGAACCACATGCTTGCGGATGTCGAAGTTATATCCTTCAACACGCTGTTGCGCCTGTTCAATTGCGCGGGTCACCATTTTCGATTCAAGTGGCGTGCCTTCATCGAGGCCGAGCTTTCCGATCATCCCAGGTAACCAGTCTGGCGCGAAACGTTTCATCAAGTCGTCTTCGAACGATACGAGAAAACGAGTCGATCCAGGATCTCCTTGTCGACCGGAGCGTCCTCGCAATTGATTATCGATGCGGCGTGATTCGTGACGTTCCGTGCCAAGAACATGGAGACCTCCGAGGTCGGTGACGCCTTCACCTAGTTTGATATCCGTTCCACGTCCTGCCATGTTTGTCGCTATGGTGACGGCGCCCATGAGACCTGCCCGAGCGATAATTGTGGCTTCTCTTTGATGTTGCTTAGCGTTCAGCACCTGGTGCTGGATGCCTTTTCGCGTCAACAGTTGTGAGATCATTTCCGAGGTTTCGATTGCGACAGTGCCGACTAACACTGGTCGACCGAGCTCGTGTTTCTCTAAAATGTCTTCGATGACTGCTGACCATTTGGCGGTCTGAGATCGAAAAACGAGGTCAGGTAGATCGTCTCGCATGATCAGGCGATGCGTCGGTACTGCTACGACCTCAAGCTCGTAAATTTCTGCGAATTCCTCTGCTTCAGTTAATGCCGTGCCAGTCATTCCTGCTAGTTTTTCGTACAAGCGAAAGAAGTTTTGGATTGTGATCGTCGCGTATGTCACGGACTCTTGGTTGACCTTCACGCCTTCTTTCGCTTCAACAGCCTGGTGTAAGCCGTCCGACCAGCGCCGTCCCTCCATTAGGCGTCCGGTGAAAGAATCGACGATAATGATTTCGTTGTTTTTGACTACGTAGTCGCGGTCTTTTTCGTAGATAGTCTCGGCCTTTAACGCCGCCTCCATATAGCGGGTCAAAGCAAAATTCTCGAGTGAGTACAAGTTCTCTATCCCGAGCGCAGATTCCAGTTTTGCTACACCTGGTTCTGTTAAGCCGACACTTCGTGTTCTTAGGTCGACGTTGTAGTCCACGTCTCGAATCAGGGATGGCACAAGTCGCGCAAACTTGGGGTACAGACGGACGTCATCTTGTGCAGGTCCGGAGATGATTAACGGTGTGCGTGCCTCATCGATTAAGACGCTGTCTGCCTCGTCGACGATCGCGAAGTGCCTTTGTTTCTGCACACGGTCCTGCATGTTGGTAGCCATGTTGTCGCGCAGATAGTCGAAACCGAATTCGTTGTTGGTTCCGTAAACCACGTCACAGCTATAGACCTCATTTCGATTTGCGCTCTCGAGGTACTCCATAGAATCTTGGGTTGAAATTTGCTCGTCGCGCACAATGTACGCGCTTCGATTCTGTAGGACGCCGATCGACATTCCTAGGCTCATCAACGCTATGCGTCCGTACCACTGGGCGTCGCGCCTTGCTAGGTAGTCGTTAACGGTTACAAGATGTGCACCCTTGCCCTCTAGTGCGTTCAAATACAGTGCTAGGGTTGCGACTAGTGTCTTGCCTTCGCCGGTGCGCATTTCTGCGATCGCACCACGGTGTAGTGTGATTGCACCCAATATCTGCACGTCATAAGCGTATTCACCTGTCGTTCGAGAGACAGCTTCGCGTGCCACGGCTAGTGCCTCGGGCATTACTTCGTCGAGTGCTGCACCGTCCATAAGTCGTTTCCGGAACATGTCACTCTTGCTTCGCAGTTGCTTGTCAGACAGTGCAGAAATTTCAGACGAAAATGCATTGATCTTGTCGACAAGCGGCTGCATTTCTTTGAGCGCACGCTCGTTCGAATCGTTTCCAAAAATGTTTTTGATGGCACCGAACACCGATGCGCCTCCTCGAAGTGGGTGAACTTAGTTTAAACCCAGTGCTCCGAACAAGCTGCAGGTATTTCTGTTCTAACGGATTTTTGATATTTGTCTATCGGAACAATGCTCCGACAGATCCACCTGTATGGATGCGATGGATAGCATCACCAAGAATTGCTGCGGTTGATAGCACACTAGTCGGTACTTGCTCGAACTCTCCATGTACCAATGGAAGAGAATCAGTAAAAACAAGCTGGTCGAGTTCGTTTGTGTCTAACTCGGTGTAGGCTTTTTTCGCGAATACAGGGTGGACGCAAGCGACGTGTACTGATCGTGCGCCCCGAGCTCGCATTAGCCGTACCGCGGACGCAACTGTCCCTCCTGTTAAAATCTCATCATCAACGATGACACAGTCGTGCCCACTTACTTCTCCGATAAGTGTCATGGCCTCAGCAGACTCGTCATTGCCAATTCTACGTTTATCGACGATTGCTAGGTCTGCTCCTAAGCGCTCAGCTACATTGCGTGCTCGTTTTGCACCACCGACGTCGGTTGCTACTACTACCGGTGAAGGAAGACTCTCACTTCTGAAGTAGTCCGCAAGCATAGGGAACGCTGTTAGCTCATCAACAGGAATGTTGAAGAAACCTTGAATTTGTCCAGCGTGCAAATCAACGCTTAATATTCTGTTTGCTCCTGCATTTGTAATTAAGTTTGAAACTAATTTTGCAGA
>DKLZ01000069.1:23274-23468 GCA_002455955.1 Dehalococcoidia bacterium UBA6627 | reverse complement strand
TTGAATTTGTCCAGCGTGCAAATCCAGCGTGAGCATACGGTCGGCTCCTGCTACCTCTAGGAAGTTTGCGACTAGGCGCGCTGAAACTGGAACACGCGGTTGGTCCTTCTTATCTGAGCGACCGTAGGCATAATAGGGAACGACTGCGGTGATACGACCAGCCGATGCACGTTTCGCTGCGTCGATCATGATCA
>DKLZ01000069.1:22698-22945 GCA_002455955.1 Dehalococcoidia bacterium UBA6627 | reverse complement strand
TAATTCCATCAAGCGCGTATTCACAGGCGATACGATTGGTTGGATCAGATATACGTCTCGCTCACGAACGTTATCCATGAATCTGACGAAAACTTCTTCGTTCGAGAATTCGAATACGTCGACTTCGCCAAGTGGCATTTCAAGGTGTTTACATACTGACTCGGCGAGCTCACGGTGAGCGTTCCCACTGAAGACGGCTAGTTCGCGGAATGATTGCATGGATAGTAGATCCCGCCGTTGTCGTTAA
>DKLZ01000069.1:0-22392 GCA_002455955.1 Dehalococcoidia bacterium UBA6627 | reverse complement strand
CCCGCCGTTGTCGTTAGCTGATCGTCATATCAATAGTAGAATTGATACTAGCACCTGCTTGTAATGGTGTGATTCAAAGCCGTACGTCTAGTTCGTTTTCTTTGCATAACCCGTCGCCTGATCTGGGCGAACCAGCTAGACTCTGTTTCTTATCCACTTTTCGAGGGGAGACTTCGACATGGACTTCCACTTCAACGAAGCTGAAGAGCAGTTTCGAAGCGAGCTGCGTGCGTTCCTTGCTAACCAATTGCCAACGGACTGGTCTGATCGCTCCTTTCTCGGTGAAGTGTCGGAGGAAGAGCAGGAAGCTCTTTCCAAGAAGATCACGGCAGCACTTGCTGATAGAAAATGGCTAGCTATGGCCTGGCCAGACGAGTTCGGTGGGATCAACGCAGGTCACGTTCAACAGATGCTATATAAGGAAGAGACTGCTTACACAGCGATGCCTAGCGGTAGCACTATGGGTGTTGACTGGGTTGGTCCCGCTATCATGTTGTTCGGCAATGACGAGCAGAAAGCAAAATACCTTCCGAACATTGTTAACGGTATTGATCAGTGGTGCACACTTTACTCAGAGCCCGGTGCTGGTTCTGATCTCGCTTCACTTCAGACACGAGCTGTCCGCGACGGTGATGAATATGTAATCAATGGCAGCAAAATTTGGACAAGTGGCGGCCATACATCGAACATGGGCTGGCTCGCAGCTCGCACCGATTCGTCGGCCCCTAAGCATAGAGGCATCACTACTTTTGTTCTGGATATGGATACGCCTGGTATTGAGGTGCGTCCACTTGTGAACATGGCCGATGAGCATAATTTCAACGAAATTTTCTTCGATGATGTCCGTATCCCGGCTTCAAACTTGGTTGGTGTGGAAAATCGAGGTTGGTATCAGGTTGCCACCGCCCTCGACTATGAACGTTCAGGCGTTGCTGCATATGCAGGTGGTAAACGTAATCTCGAACGCCTCGTTGGCGCTGCGAAAGATGACGAAGCACTACTGCAAAAGAATCCTTCATCGCGTTACGAACTTGCAGATCGGTGGGTTGAGCTGCAGGTTGGTTATAACGTTGCCTATCGGATCCCCTTTCTTCAAGCGCAAGATCAAATTCCGAATCATGAAGCTTCCATTTCAAAACTCTATGGTTCCGAACTTAACCAACGTATTGCGCGTACCGGTATTCAGATGCTTGGTATGGGCGGACAGATTCTGGACAACTCACCTTGGTCGAAGCTCGGCGGTGCGATTGCCAAGACTTACCTAACTTCAGCGAGCGCCACGATTGCGGCAGGCACTTCCGAGGTTCAGCGAAATATCATTGCGCAGCGAGGTCTTGGACTTCCGCGAGGCTAGAGGTCTGCATGAGGCGTGGCACCTGAGATAGAGAACAGCGGATACATCATCCTTGTCTGTCAGGAGAATCCTGCTTCTGCAGACTGTAGCTTAGGGGCGATTCGTTTTAATAGGGAGTTCGCAGTTTTCGTAATGCTGATACGTATTTCCGACTAGCGTACTAACTCCGGATCATCCATAAAGAACAAGGAATTTTGATCCGTTACTGATGCAGCCTACTGGATGGGGTACTAGTGGACGCGACATTCCTCTGGTTTCAGCTCGCTTGTTCAGCTGGTGTCATCTTATTTGCTGCAACGTATATGGCTGATAGTGCAGAAACTATTTCGATTCGCACTGGCCTCGGAAGAACTTTTATTGGCGTGGTCATGCTCGCCACAGCAACCTCGCTTCCTGAACTTGGCACCGGTGTCAGTTCGATAGTTTGGTTAGATGAGCCAGATCTTGCGGCAGGTGCTGCGATCGGAAGCAACCTCTTCAACTTGCTAATTATTGGAGTGCTGGATTTCTTCTGGCGCGACGGGCCTCTGCTAAATCGGGTGAGTATGACAGCTGTGTTGATTGCGGCACTTGGCATTCTCACGATTGGGATCGCGGCTTCGGGAATTTTCATCCATCACGAGATCGAATTCGCGTCAGATAGCATCATCAGTCCCGTTTCAATCTTGATTCTTGGGACGTTTGTGTTCGCGATGTGGATGCTTTACCGCTCGGATGAAAGCTCTACTGGGAGCAACTCTAAACCGGCTTCTTCTCTACGGAAGGCATTGCTGGTGTACGGAGTGGCTGCTTCTACTGTTGTTGTTGCCGCGATTTGGCTCGCTTATACCGGTGATTCTCTTGCTGAGGAGCTCGGCTTGGAACGGAGCTTCATCGGTACTCAATTTCTGGCATTGAGTACCTCCTTACCGGAATTGGCAGCTTCTATCGCCGCTATCCGACTTGGTGCTCCCGAGCTTGCGATTGGAAACGTACTTGGTAGCAATCTGTTCAACATGGGCTTTGTGCTCTTTTTGGATGACGTGGTTTATACAGACGGTCCGCTATGGGAGATCGTCGCGCCAGTGCACATGTTCACAGCGCTGACAGCGATACTTATGACCTCGGTCGTTGTTATCGCCCTCGCTAGTCGCGAACGACGACGTCCGAGTCGACTGTTCACTTTTGAAGCTCTCGCGCTCGTCGCTATCTATTTGGGTGGAAGCGTGCTGATTTACCAGCTTGCTTGAGTGCGAATTATTAGCGCGCTGACGGGTTCGTTCTAGGTTCCAAAAAGATTTGGCTCTATCACCAGATTCGGATGAGGTGGGAGGGACATTAGGTAGTTATATCAGACGGCGTTGATTATTCGCTGACGACTAGTCCAGTCGGGCAACTCACTCCAGTGCCATCGATCCCGCAATACCCGTTGGGATTCCAATGCAGGTACTGCTGATGGTAAGGTTCCCCGTAATAGAACTCAGGCGCTTCGCGTAGTTCGGTTGTGATCTCACCATATCCGTTCGCGGCGAGAGATGCTTGATAGGCATCACGGGATGATTCAAGGGCAATACGTTGCTCATCTGATGTCCAATATCCAGCCGAGCGATACTGTGTTCCGTAGTCGTTGCCCTGACGCATCCCTTGAGTGGGGTCGTGACCTTCCCAGAAGTGCTTCAGGATATTTTCATAGCTAATTTTCATCGGGTCGAATGCGACCAAGACAGCTTCCATATGCCCTGTTCGGCCGGAGCACGTTTCCTCGTAAGTCGGGTTCGGTGTGTAGCCTCCAGCGTAACCGACGGCAGTTGTCCACACTCCTTCAAGTTCCCAGAAGATACGTTCGGCTCCCCAAAAACATCCCATCCCAAAGATTGCTTGTACTAGTCCTTCAGGGAAAGGCGGTGATATCGGGTTGCCGAGGACAAGATGACGTTCTGGGATGGGCATTTTCTGTTCACGACCTACAAGAGCTTCGTGTTCCGAGATCGTTTCGTTATTGGTGTTAACCATAGATTCGAAGAATCGCATCATCGGTGTTTGCCTCTTCTTGTTGGCGTTGACCGCCATCAGCCTATGGGATCCTTATCGGCAGTACTCGTCCATCGAGCGAAGATTATCGGTCTTAGACAACATCAAAACAACTAGTGAATGTCATTTTAGACTGAGATATTCCATTATGTGGCTGTCTCGCAATCGATACTAGTTTGGCCTCCGAGAACCATTAGTAAATTAGAGGATATCGTTTCGGGAGTAGCTTTTACAGATTTGACACGACAATTACCATCCGAAATTGCTGCATCAAGAATCAGTGGAAGAGTTATTCAGTTCTGTAATTGCCTTCTTGATGTGGTCATCTTCTATAAAAGGTTCACCTGTCTTTTCTCGAAACTCTGCTGCCAGACTGAGTACTCGCTTGCGGTTCAGTTCTACAGGAGGTTCAGTAGTCCAGGCTACTAGTAGTAATAAAACTCCATTTGGATCTTCGAGAAAAACTAATCGCTCGTATCCACGTCTGATTTCCTCGGAGCTTTGTAGGCCAGCACTTGCAAGGTCGAAGAATGCCTGATCCATAGATGCCGCACTGATCCGGAGCGTTAGATACTGTATCGATCCGACACCCATACTTGCTTCTGCCAGCTTCAAGTTTGGATCTGTTGGTCCGATTAACATTAGATAGTTATCGCTACCGATGCTGAGTAGGGCCTGGACAGACTCTCGATCATCGCGGTTTGGCTCGCTGTAAAGGACGGTTGCGCCAAGCTTCTGATAGAAATCGATTGATTCGTCGATATTCTTTACGATAATTGCCGGGTAACCAACGCCGTTGAGTTCCATTCCGCCTCCCTTATAGAGATACGTTATCTACTTGCAGTGTTCCGCGGGGAATTTGCTATTTTTGTTTCAGTTACGCCTGTTATGAAAAGCAATACTGGTGATTCGAGCCAACGGATGACCTCGCATTGACCTCGATTCCACGCCGCTTCTACCATCGTGCCAAGGTGGGTCAGGTAGTAACCTTTAACCGTGACAGATAGCTAGTATCCCTAGGGGATGCAGGCCTGTATTGGAACTCCGCTACGCGGGGCTGTTAGATAATATGCGGCACATTTTTACATAGTATGCGGCACTTTTTGACCCGATCAACGGAGCCATAAGATGGAAATCGGTACGAATTCTAACGACCAGAGAACTCCAGTCGATGGATCGGACATCTCGGACATGAGTAGTGCCTATGACCCTGGTCCGGTCGAAACTCGTGTGTATGAGGCATGGGAACAGAATGGTGCCTTCCGACCGACACGCCCAGATGCCGATCCGTTTACGATCATCATGCCACCACCCAATCTCACCGGTGAGCTTCATGTAGGCCATGCTCTGACTGCATCTGTTGAAGATGCACTGATTCGATGGCATCGGATGAAGGGGAAGGATGCGCTTTGGCAGCCTGGTGTCGATCACGCCGCTATAGCTGTGAACGCAATTATCGAGCGACAGCTGCGTGAAGAAGGATTATCTCGTCAAGATATTGGGCGTGAAGAGTTCTTGAATCGAGTGTGGTCTTTTGTGAACACGTCGCGCTCAAGAATCATGGAGCAGCACAAGCGTCTTGGTGCCTCAGCAGACTGGCAACGAGAAGCTTTCACGATGGATGATGATAGAGAGCGAGCTGTTCGCGAGACTTTCAAACGTCTCTACGATGATGGTCTTATCTACCGCGGTGAAAGGATTATCAACTGGGATCCAGCCAGCGAAACGGCTGTTTCTGATTTAGAAGTTGAGTACGAGGATGTAGCATCTTTCTTTTGGCACGTACGGTATCCGGTTGTTGACGAACATGGAATGCAAACCGGACGATTTATTGTAGTCGCTACTACACGTCCAGAGACGATACCGGCTGATTCTGCAGTGGCTGTTCATCCTGATGATGATCGCTTCCGTAATCTGGTTGGTCATCAGGTGATTGTGCCGACGAGTGGTCGTCTAATTCCTGTAATCACCGACGCCGCAGTTGAGATCGAAGGTGGTTCAGGAGCGCTCAAGGTGACCCCTGGCCACGATCCTGTCGACTTCGAGATAGGTGAGCGTCACGACCTCGAGATCATCAACATTCTTAATCTCGACGGCACGTTGAATGAACGGGCCGGTAAGTATGCTGGTTTCGACCGGGAAGAAGCACGGCGGCTTGTGGTTGCTGACCTTGAGTCCCAAGAACTAATTGAAAAGATCGAACCCCATACGCACGCCGTCGGTCATTCCGAGCGTTCTGGAGCGGTGGTAGAGCCTCTTGTTTCGTTGCAGTGGTGGATAGATATCAAGCCATTGGCAGGTCCGGCAATTGCTGCAGTCACTGATGGCCGTATCAAGTTTGTCCCTCAACGATTCGAGCGTACGTACCTCCACTGGATGGAGAATATCCGCGATTGGTGCATTAGCCGTCAAATTTGGTGGGGGCACCGCATTCCCGTCTGGTACTGCAGAGATTGTGAGCATCTCACCGTTGCGATTGCTGATGCTAAAACCTGCGAATCATGTTCTAGTTCGAATATTCATCAGGATGAGGACACTCTCGACACATGGTTCTCTTCGGGGCTCTGGCCACATTCCACACTTGGCTGGCCCGATGAGCAAAATGAAGATCTCAAGAGGTTCTATCCCACGCAGGTGATGGAGACCGGTTACGACATCATTTTCTTCTGGGTTGCTCGGATGATCATGATGTCTATTTACAATATGAAAGATCTAAAACAGCGGGGGCTCGTCGCTGATGACATCCCCTTTGAATATGTTTACTTGCATGGGCTTGTGCGCGCTGCTGACGGATCGAAAATGTCGAAGTCAAAGGGAACAAGCGTCGATCCGCTCGAGTCGATCGAGCAGTACGGTACCGATGCTTTGCGGTTTGCGCTGCTTTCGGGAACATCTCCTGGTAATGATCAGCGATTGAATAATGAACGGTTAGAGGCTGGTCGAAACTTTGCTAATAAACTCTGGAACGCGTCTCGGTTCACCTTGGAGATGGTCGAGCCAGATGATGATTTGGGATTGCCTACCGATCAGAGCTTAATGCCAGTTGAAGATCGTTGGATCTTGTCTCGGCTTAACTTATTGAACCAGAATGTTGATCGTCTCGTTGGTCGCTTCGAACTCGCCGAAGCGTTACGTCAGATAAGAGACTTTTTCTGGGATGAGTTTGCTGACTGGTATATCGAGATAGCAAAAGTGCGCGTTCGTGCGGGCGACCGCTCGCCAGTTCCAGTGCTAATGCATGTGTTAGATCGCACGCTTAGATTGCTACATCCGTTTATGCCATTTGTTACTGAAGAAATATGGCAACGCTTAGCAGTCATATCACCTGACTCGAATGGTGCTACTCAACTCATCGTTGCAAGTTATCCCGAGCCGGACATTTTTCGGATTAATGAGCGGTCTGAAACTGCTTTCGGAGCGATTCAGGAATTCGTTCGTGCGATTCGTAATATTCGAGCTGAGAAGCGTGTGGATGCTGGTCGCTGGGTTGAGGCATATATCGTTGCTGACGAGATGGCGCCGACAGCTAATGAGCTCCGTATGGCGATCCAGCAACTAGCGAGAGTGAAGCCACTCCATATAGTCGCTACTTCTGAAGAAGTTCCTAATGATGGAGTTGTGAGCTCTGTTTTGGATCTTGGACAAGTCACATTACCAATGGCAGGGTTGTTCGATGCTGATACCGAGCGGATCCGAATTGGCAAACAGGTCGAGCAAGTTGAAGGTGAGATGGAAGTAATCGAGCGGAAGCTGGCGAACGAACAGTTCATCGTGAAAGCTCCGGCAGACGTTGTCCAGCGTGAACGTGATCGACTCGAAGCCGCTCGATCTCGCCTTTTGGGGCTCAACCAGAGCTTGTCAGAAATCGAATAACTTAGCGGTCGCGTTTAGTTGATTTGTTACGACGCTTAGTTGATTTGTTACTAGAAGCTTCTATGAAGCTGATTTACTAGTGTCGATCACGGTTGATCTATACCGAGGATGAATGAGCGAAACATCTTAAAGTCCGACATTTATCGTGAATAATGATAGCGGTATGCTCTCTTATTCCATTGACACTGTTACGGTCGATTGATACCGTCCCGGCAGCCGCCCTGAAAGGGCAAATAAAACGAGTGCTGCTTGGGCTAGGATCGGACGACGGGTGCTGCCGACCGACCAGCTATTTTCAGATTATGTTCCAGTCCTGATTGCCAGTATCGCTGGCTTCATTCTTGTTATCTCTGCTTTGATCGGTTCCCGTCTTCTTGCACCCTTCTCGGAGGAGCGCGAAAAAGGCACCACATATGAGTGCGGTATGCTCCCGCTCCGACGCGCCTCTACTAATGTGGGTAATCGCTTTTATCTCTACGGGATTTTATTCATCATCTTCGACGTTGAGGCAGTTTTCATCTTTCCTTGGGTACTGACGTTCGTGGGTGTGGGTCCACTTGCTTACTGGACGATGGTGACTTTCGTGGCGATTCTCGGCCTTGGTCTGGCTTATGCTTGGAAGAAGGGAGCACTTCAGTGGCGCTAATGTCGAATACGGGCACTACAACCGAAACGGCTGCTCCCGAGCTTGTGCCAGCTCCACCTCAGGTACCTGAGGTCACACCTCCTGTACCCCAAGAACATCCGAACGAGGCACCACACCTGTTGCCGGTTACGCCGCAGCCTGGGAGTGCTCTTTACCGTCAGGCTCTTCCGGGCGTGATGCAGGTACCAGCAGATCTAGTACTGGCAGCAGCGCGAAAATCATCGCTTTGGCCTATGACCTTTGGTTTAGCTTGTTGTGCGATTGAGATGATTGGGACGTACATGGCGCACTACGACCTCGATCGTTTCGGGATCGTTCCCTGGCCGTCACCACGCCAATCTGATGTGATGATCGTAGCTGGCACGGTAACGAAGAAGATGGCACCAGCCGTGAAATTGCTGTACGAGCAGATGCCAAATCCGAAGTGGGTGATCTCAATGGGCGCCTGTGCGACCAACGGAGGTCCTTATACTCGTTACGATCGAGTTCTCCAGGGGGTCGACAAAGTAGTTCCGGTAGACGTGTATGTGCCCGGATGTCCACCTCGGCCCGAGGCACTCATTGACTCGTTTCTTGCCCTTCAAGACATGATCATGGAGGAGCGCTCCAGTGAAGGTCGCGGGGCGTGAGCACCGACGACAACGCGGCCGGTACAGCTGAAGAAGCTCAAGTAGAGGTTGTCGATACGTTCGATGACACTATCTGGGACACTGTCAACCGAACTCTAAGAGCGGTCGATGTGCGTCCCGAACGCAGTGCTCTCGACTTGATTATTCATATACCGCATGCCGATATAATTCGTGGGCTTCGCATGCTGAAGCAAGATGCCGATTTGCAGTTCAATTACCTGCGCTGTCTTACGGCCGTTGACAACGAGTCTGAAGGGATTGATGTGGTTTACCAGCTCTATTCAGTTCCGAAAAATATCAACCTCACAGTGAAGACTACCCTTCCTAATGAAAATAAGGTTATCGAGACTGCTACGACAGTTTGGAAGGCCGCAAACTGGCTCGAGCGAGAAACGGCTGAAATGTTTGGTGTCAGTTTTTCTGGTCACCCCGATCCACGTCCATTATTGATGCCTGAAGACATTGATATGTCAGACACATACCCATTGTTGAAATCACATCCGTTTGCTGAGATCGATGTGCTTCAAGGTGAAATACTTGGGCATGATCGAGACGCGGAAGGTGAGGGCTAGAGATGGTCGTCGATACCTCTGCTACGGAATTTGAAACCCAAGATCTCCTACTGAATGTTGGACCGCAGCATCCTTCTACTCACGGTGTTTTTCGGATGGTTCTGGAGATTGATGGCGAGTTGGTGAAGGATCTAGTCCCGTATATTGGGTATCTCCACCGTGGCGCCGAGAAGCTTTGTGAGAACAACGATTTCCGTCAAGGAATCGGCTACATGGACCGTACTGAATATCTGGCAGCGCATAACGCCGAGCTCTCCTATGTGATGGCAGTTGAGGCCCTTGCCGAGATCGAGGTTCCTGAGCGCGCGCAGTGGATTCGAATGATTCTTTGTGAGCTAAATCGTATCAGCAGTCACTTCATGTTCCTCGGGGCGTTTGGTGTTGATGTTGGTGTTTTTGGAACTCCGTTCATTTATGGCTGGAGAGAACGTGAACGAATCATTGATTTGTTTGAGGAGATAAGCGGCGACCGAATGATGTTCGCGTACTTCAGGGCAGGGGGACTCGCCTGGGAAGTGCCGCTTAATTTCCCTGAACGAGTGCGTGAAGTATTGGAATCAGCGCGGCAGGGTGTGAAGGATTTTGACGGTCTACTCACTCAGAATGAGATTTTCATTGCTCGTACGAAGAATGTTGGTGTCATTACAGCTGATGATGCGATCGAGATGGGTATGAGCGGCCCGACGATTCGCGCTTCTGGCGTCCCACTTGACCTGCGTAAGACCGAGCCCTATTTGCAGTATGACCAGATATCGTTTGAGACGATTACTGCTGATGGTGGAGATGTGTTCGACCGTTATTTAGTACGTCTTCAGGAAATTTCCCAGTCGATCGATCTGATTGAGCAATGTCTCGAGAGGCTCGAAGATGGTCCGATTATGCCGGAGAAGATGCCTCGGATGCTCCGTCTACCAGAAGGGGAAGTTTACATTCGGACCGAGGCACCACGAGGTGAATATGGCATCTATATGGTCAGTAAAGGTGGGAACAAGCCTCATAGACTCAAGGTGCGTAGTGCCTGTCTATCGAATCTGCAAGCACTGAAGCAGATGTGCGTGGGCCAGTATGTTGCTGATGCAATAATTGTTTTGGGGTCAATCGACATCGTTTTATCCGAGGTTGATCGTTGAGTACTGAAATTTTTGGATTCGACGGTGTCAACGTCTGGGTGGACGGCTTGGTCCGCGTGCTCTTGATCGTGGGCTTTATGACGGTTGTCGTCATGGGGCTGATTTATGGAGAACGTAAGATTTTGGCTCGTTTTCAGCAGCGGCTCGGTCCGACACGTACTGGTCCGGTTGGATTACTCCAGTCTGTTGCTGATGCGTTGAAACTTGTTGGCAAGGAAGATTTGCGACCACGTAATGCTGATGCTTGGACCTTTGAGCTCGCTCCATACTTGGTTTTCGTTCCGGTTTTTCTTGGGTTTGTAATCGTTCCATTCGTGTTGGACTGGCAGGTCCGCATTTTGGAACTTGGTCTGCTTTATTTCGTTGCCGTCACCGGTATCAATATCGTCGGTTGGATTATGGCTGGCTGGGGTTCTGACAATCGCTACGCAATGATCGGTGGGATGCGTGCGGCCGCCCAAGGAATCTCTTACGAGCTTCCGCTCGTGCTTTCACTGTTGGCAGTAGCTATGGTGGTCGAAGTTCCGAGTGATTCGGCAACGGGTGAATCGCTGAGAGGTTCACTAAATCTGAACGAAATTATCGCCGCCCAGGCCGAGATTCCAAATCTTGTCTGGCAACCTCTGGTTTTGATTGTGTTTTTCATCGCAGCTCTTGCGGAATTGAACCGGACACCGTTTGACATTCCCGTCGGCGAATCCGAGGTTGTTGGGGGGCCATTCGTCGAATATTCAGGTATTCGATGGTCGATGTTTTTTCTGGCAGAATACGCGGCGCTGCTCATCATGAGTTTGATTTTCGCTGCTGTATTTCTTGGAGGCTGGGCATGGCCTGCCGGACTATTTCAGGATGATCCATGGCCTCGCTGGGCACAAGCATTGTTGGTCACGGGCAAGGCCGGCCTCTTTATCTTCATGGTCTTTTGGGTACGAGCGAGCGTGCCACGTCTGAGGATCGATCAACTGATGTCGTTTACTTGGAAAATCCTGTTGCCATTGATGTTTGCGCAAGTACTCATCAATGGTCTGGTGTTGGTATATGACTGGCCGGAAATCGTATTGACCGTGACTGGTCTTGTTGGTGTCTTGGTTTTGGTCATGGCGGTCGATCGTGCTGTCCGACACCCACGACCACGCCCGGCACCGGCTACTCAATTGGAAGGTGAGGCTGCATCGTGAGAGGCATCCTGAAGAGTTTGGCGACGACGCTTTCGACTTTTAGTCGTCGGCCAGTGACACGCCTTTATCCGGAAGGTCATCGCGATTTGCCAGAACGTGATCGAGCTTTTCCAGTATTGCTGTGGGATAAAGATATCGACGAACCATTTTGTACGGGCTGTCATGCATGCGAGAGAGCTTGCCCGGTCGAATGTATGACTGTGACGATGACGGACAATCCAAATCATACGACGAACGATGGAAATTCAAAGCGTCGAAAGATAGTCGATAAATTCTATATCGACTACGCCCGTTGTATGCGTTGCAACATATGCGTTGAGGTTTGCAACTTTGAAGCGATTGCAATGAATAATACCTGGCAGGGGCACGAAACATCGGTTTATGACCGAGCAGATCTGGTCATGGATTTACCGCAATTACTCGTGCAGAGCAAAGCGAAACAGCTTGAGGAATGGGTCCCAGAGTGATTGGGAATTTCTATCTAGATCGAATTTTGAGGAAGTGCGCGTGATTGATCGACTTCCACTCCCGGCGCAATTCGACCGACTGATTATCGTCGGTGGTGTGGCTGTGGGCCTTGTCATGACGCCGATTCTATTCGTGCTGCTAGCGCTATTAATTGGTGACCAGATTACCGCGGCAGAGCTAGTGTTCTGGCTTGCCTTCACAGTGATTGTGGCAGGTGCGTCAGGAACCGTACTGCTCAACAATATTGTTCACGCGGCACTGTCGCTGATAGCGACATTGCTTGGTGTCGCTGCGGTTTACCTTTTGCTCGCGACAGAGTTCATTGCTCTGGTGCAGATTCTTGTATACGGCGGTGGCGTTGTCATTCTGCTCATCTTCGGTCTGATGATGACGAACGCTCAGGACGATCCAGTAGTCACTGACGGATCACAGAAGCCATTCGCTGCGATTGTTGGGGTTCTTCTCGCAGGAGTGTTTCTTGCCGCGGTAATTGACGCGGAGTGGGGCAGCGAAACGATGACCGTGGTGCCATTCCGTGATTTTGGTGCGCGTTTATTCCGAGACTTCATCGTTCCGGTGATTATTGTAGGTGTGTTGCTTGATATAGCTCTTTCTGGAGCGATTGTGAATGCCCGTGCATCGCGTATTGAAGATGTCGATGCTGACGAAACAACGAGTGAGGCGTCTTCATGATTCCGATCGAAAACTTTCTCATTCTCTCAAGCCTGTTATTTGCGATGGGACTTTATGGGGTGCTCGCACGGCGCAGTGCGATTTTAATTCTGATGTCGATTGAGCTGATGCTCGCGGCGGTTTCGATTAATTTCATAGCGTTCGCGACGTATCTTGATGGTGAAGCATTTAGCGGATTGGTGTTTGCATTGTTTGTGATCACAGTTGCTGCAGCCGAGGTTGGCCTTGCGCTTGGCATTGTGCTTCGCCTATTTAGGGAACGCCGCACCGCTTACGTTGATGCAGCGGACAGTCTGAAGTGGTGACGGGCGCAATAGACGCCATACTTCAGGCGGGATAGTCGGAAGGGCAGGCCTACTAGTGGGTATAGACCTAGTGGGAATGGAAGACGTTTGGATTCTTCCGGCTATACCCTTTGCTGTCTTTATTCTCGTCAGCTTTTTTGGGCGTTTGATTCCTCGTAACGGCGACTTTATTGCTGTCCTAGGGATGGCGTTGGTGGTTCTACTCGTTGGTTTAGTGCTCGTTGATTTTCAGGGCGCTTTCCACGACGAAGTATTTGCTCCGATTGCAGGAGCGAACACCTACTCATTCGACTGGATAGATATTGGTGATGGCTTCTTCGTCATCGAATTCAGTACCTATGTTGATGCAGTCACAATGGTGATGCTGCCCGTCGTCTCATTCGTTTCGTTGATGGTGCTGGTGTACTCAATCGGCTACATGAAGGGTGAAGCTCGCTACGGCTGGTACTTTGCGGCACTATCGTTCTTCGTTGCAGCGATGTTGCTACTCGTCATCTCCGGTAATTTGTTGCAGCTATATCTTGCTTGGGAAGGCGTTGGCTTAGCTTCTTACTTATTGATTGGTTTTTATTGGGAACGCCAGTCAGCAGCTGAAGCGGCTAAAAAAGCTTTTATTACAACTCGTATCGGCGATGTTGGATTGCTGATCGGTATTATTTTGCTCTGGCGTGTTACGGGTACCTTCGACATTCAAGAGATAATTCACGCTGCAGAGGAAGGTGTGTTCGGACAGACATACCTCACTGTCGCCATGCTCTTTCTGTTTGCTGGTGCCGCAGGTAAATCTGCACAGTTCCCGTTCCACGTTTGGTTACCTGATGCGATGGAAGGGCCGACACCTGTCAGTGCACTTATTCATGCAGCAACGATGGTGGTCGCCGGCGTTTACCTGGTTGCAAGAATGCTGCCTGTGTACGACGAGGTGCTGATTGCCCGTGATGTGGTGCTATACGTCGGACTAATTACGGCTTTGATGGCAGCGACTATGGGTCTGGTGGCTACTGACATTAAGCGAGTACTCGCTTTCTCGACCGTCTCTCAACTCGGGTTTATGTTTGCCGCGCTTGGTGTTGGAGCGCTGACTGCTGCTATGTTCCATCTGTTCACACATGCGTTCTTCAAATCACTGCTTTTCCTGGGTTCCGGATCAGTAATTCATGCCACTGAACAGCAAGAGGTTGGCGAACTTGGTGGTTTACGTAAGAAGATGCCGATCACAGCATTGACCTTCACGATCGGCAGTCTTGCCCTCGCGGGAATACCAGTATTCGCTGGATTCTGGTCGAAGGATGAGATTCTCCATGATCTACAGCACTACGGGCCGTTTGCCGCTTATGTGATCCTTGCTGTGACTGCAGCTCTGACTGCGATCTACACGACGAGACTGGTTTTGTTGACGTTCTTCGGTAAACCGAAGAACGAACAGGCTTACGAGCACGCCCACGAATCACCCCCGATCATGACTGGACCACTGGTCATTCTCGCGGTGCTTGCATTAGTAGTCGGATTTATCACCTATCAGGGTGTAGGTGAGTCACTCGGGTTCGTTGGAGGGATCGGCGAGCTGGTTTATTTGCCGCATCACGGACCTCATGTTTTCAAGCTGGATATCGCATTTGCTGCAGTGGCTACTGCGACAGCCGTTGTCGGTGTGGCGATTGGCATAATGTATTGGTGGGGTGATGCTCGTCGGGCGATCGCCGCTCAGAGCTGGGCTCCGGAGTTGCATCAACTACTTGTGCGACGTTACTACCTCGATGAGCTCTACCAAGGAGTGATTAATCACGTGGTGCTTGGTGCGGCAGCGGTTGTTGCTTGGTTCGATAAGCGAGTGGTGAACGAAACAGGTGTAGATGGCAGCACGCAATTCGTCGGCTTCCTAGGTTACCGTTTCAAATTTCTTCAAACTGGTCGAATTCCCCATTACGTCCTTGGAATGGCGCTTGGCGTCGCAGCGTTGGCCGTCGTTGCCATCGGTACGACCTAGCGGGGTGCGAATATGACGGAAAACGATAGCTTCGCTGTTCTCGCGGTCTTCCTGATCCCACTTGGAGTGTCACTATTGCTGATGCTCATTCCCTCGCGTGAGCGCTCATTGATAATCGCGCTCACGGCAGTAGCGAGCCTCGCGATGTTTGCTGTTTCGGTTTATGTCTTCCTTAGTTATGACTTCGGCGGTGAGCAGTTCCAAGGTGTAAAAGCTTGGAACTACATGAGTGATGTTGGCCTGTTGGGTGACGAAGGTATCCAGTTGAAGGTGGGAGTTGATGGGATAGCAGCGGCGATGGTGCTGCTGACTGGAATTGTAATCCTGCCCGGGACCTGGGTCTCTTGGAAGATCCAAGATCGGCTGAAGGACTTTTTCATCCTGCTTTACATTTTGACAGCAGGTGTCTTTGGAACCTTCGTGATGCTCGATATGTTTGTCTGGTTTCTCTTCTACGAACTCGCATTGTTGCCGATGTACTTGCTGATTGGAGTGTGGGGGTCAACTCGCAAGGAATATGGCGCTATGAAACTGATGATGATGCTCCTTGCGGGCTCAATCTTGATTTTCACAGCCATCTTTGCCATTTATACCGAGGCTGGTCTGGGAACCTTTGATTTGGTCGACCTTTACGAAGTGGGCTTTGACGAGGATTTCCAGAAACTCTATTTCCCGTTGATTGCCATTGGCTGCGGAATATTAGCTGCGATGTTCCCCTTTCACTCGTGGTCGCCGGATGGCCATGCTGCGGCCCCGACGGCTGTTTCGATGTTGCACGCGGGTGTACTGATGAAGCTTGGTGCCTTTGGCATTATCCGGCTTGGATTCCAGATGATGCCAGAAGGTGGTGAATTCTGGGCACCGGCGCTTGTGGTGTTGGGGATCACTGCAGCGCTCTATGGGGCTATATCGGCACTGCGACAAGATGATCTTAAACTGATGACTGGTTTTTCTTCGGTGTCCCATATGGGGTATGTGATTCTCGGTCTAGGAACGATGAATGTCATTGGCTGGACCGGCGCGGTACTGCAGATGTTTGCCCATGGAATTATGACAGCACTTTTCTTCCTGTTGATCGGTGCAGTTTATGATCAGGCGCATAACCGTGATATTCCGAACTTCTCCGGAATGGCAAAGCAGATGCCGATCTGGACGATCTTTTTTGTGATTGCCAGCCTCGCATCACTTGGGCTTCCTGGATTATCTGGGTTTATCGCCGAAGTTCATATTTTCATTGGTGCCTTCCGTTCATACCCGATTGTGGGTGGCCTTGCCGTGCTTACGGCAGCGATCACGGCTACGTATCTATTGCGAATGTTCGCGCAAGCGTTTTTCGGTGAGTTCAATGAGAGATGGAGCGGTTTGAAGGAGATTACTTACGCTGAACGTGCGGGGGCGACTGTTCTGGTTGCAGCGATCCTGTTGCTGGGCTTGTGGCCGTCTCCCTGGGTAGACCGTATTTCAACCACGATCGCAGCCACTATTCCCGGTGTAACCCTCTAATGGCAGGTGAATGGTTGTCGACAAAAGAGTCACAGTGCTCGAGGATTCTATCGTGATGACTGATTTACTCGGTAACGATCTTAATTTGCAGTATGAGTTGCTGGGTCCGGAGATAGCTCTGGTGATCACAGCTGCACTTGTTTTGTTTGCTGACGCATTTCGCCGCGAACTCAAGATTGGCCAATCAGCTATTCCGGCAATTTCAATCTTGGGATTGGTTGTAGCTCTGCTATTGAGTCTTTTGTGGATCGACGAAAATAAGGATTTTGCGCGTCTTGTAACGATTGATAACTTTACGACCTTTTTCCGAGTTTTGTTTATCGCGGTGACGGTAGTTGTGATCATTGGATCTCACGAGTACATCGAGAGGCGTGTTAGTCATCTCGGAGAGTTCTATTCACTACTTCTGCTTTCCACTGTAGGTGCGATGCTGATGGCCGGTGCGCGAGATCTCCTAACGGCGTATCTCGCGATCGAGGTAATGTCCTTCTCACTCTATATTCTGGTTTCGTTGGCGAAGAGTGATACGCGTTCTGGTGAAGCTTCACTGAAATATGTGCTGCTCGGTGGAGTGGCTTCTGCAATGCTTTTGTATGGCCTGAGTTTTCTTTATGGCGTCGGCGGTTCGACTCAATATACCGAGATTGCGGCTGCACTGAGTGATGGTACAAGCACCCTCGAACTTCCACTCTTACTGGGATTGGCACTGATCATAGCGGGGCTTGGTTTCAAGGCATCTGCGGTTCCATTCCATATGTGGACACCTGATGCTTACGAAGGTGCACCGATCCCGATCACCGCATACCTTTCCGCCACATCGAAGGCGGCAACATTTGCACTACTACTTCGTTGGTTTGCTGGGCCGTTATTGCCGGCGATTGATAGCTGGCAGTGGATGATTTCGGTACTTGCGGTGCTCACCATGGTGATTGGTAATCTCGTAGCGTTGCAGCAGTCGAATATTAAGCGTCTTCTCGCTTATTCCTCGATCGGTCAAGTTGGTTTCATGTTGATGGCGATCGTTACTATCTCGGATCAAACTGGGTCTGCTCTACTTCTACATCTCAGTGGATACATCATCACGAACTTGGCCGTGTTTATGGGTGTAATCGCATTTTACAATCGTACCGGTCGCGAGGAAATCGTCGCCTTCCGGGGGCTAGCACAAACGAATCCCTATCTGGCTTTGGTGATCACTGCTGGTCTCTTTTCACTAGCTGGCATGCCCTTACTTGCGGGCTTTCTCACGAAGTTCATATTGTTTCAGTCGGTTGTCAGTGGAGGTTACACGTGGTTAGTCGTGACAGCTCTGCTTGCTAGCACGGTTTCGCTCTATTACTACCTGCAGGTGATTCGTCAGATGTATATGTATCAACCTGAAGGAGATGCCAGTCGGTGGAGGCTGTCCCCAACTGGCTATCTTGCCACCGGCGCAATGTTAGTGGGCGTAGTGTGGGTCGGTGTCTATGCGGCGCCGTTCTATACAGCAGCCGATCGCGCTATCGCTCCGCTTTTCACATAGTTTTGTTTGCTTTGGCAGATGTGATTGTCGATCAGAAAAGCCGGGTTAAATGACCCGGCTTTTTGATCTGACTTGAGGAGTCTCCGTTCCGCTTAGGGTCAGCGGTTACCGTTTCGGCAAGGCAACCGTAGCGGTTCCAGGTGTGGTCTGTGTACCGTCTGGTTGCGCAACTCCAACGTCGAGGTCGATAAGCGCTTCGTCACCTTCTTCGTATTTTTTCGTGACCTTACCCCAGATTGTTAAGTCTTGACGCGCTGGGTCCATACCTCGGTAGGAAACACCCCAGTTCTTGATTGCGCCTTGCTCACCTTTCCATTCGTCGAGCAGGCGGCCAACGAGCATCCCTTTGAGGGCACCATGGACGATGATGTCTGGAAGGTGGTTGTTCTCCGCGAATTTGTCATCGTAGTGAATCTGGTAGAAGTCACCAGATGCTGCTGCCCATATCACGAGCCGTTGCGAACTCATTGGTTCGTTTAAGCTGAACTCTTCACCTTCGCTGACGTCATCCCAGTAAATTTGATCTGCCATCTGTATTTCCTTCGCTATTCGATGTACTGCTGGTTAATAAGACAGTCCGGTACCACGTGTTTTGGCGACGACCTTGTTATCACTCACACGTGTGTACACAGTTTCTGAGTTTTGGATCAGCATTTTACCCAGTCGACTTTGAGTTAGTTCGAGCGAAGTAATCCGAGAGACTGCATCGAGAATGTCTCCGCCGTACACCTGTTCGATTGGCTCGACTTCTGTTCCGCCATTGAGGTTTCGCTGGAATGGATTTTCGAATAGCGCCCGGCGCCCTCGGGAGTCAGCATTTGGATTGAAAATCGGCATCCCCAAGAATCCTGGAGGAGATGGTAGACCAGGAAGCCCTGCTGACTCAGCTACACTCTCATCGTAATATTTCATATCGGTGTATCCGACGGATCGTGCGAAAGTGCGGATGCCTTGTGTCGTAACTTCGTACGTGACACGACCAGTTTCCTGGCCAACAGCCGCCTTCATTTCATCAGTCAGATCTTCGAGCTCTTCGGACACTAAACCCCCCTAGTGTGCATGAATCTCTACTTATCGCTCGACATGAGTTCGGAAATGTTAGGACCTATGCCATAGCGACGTTCGGAATATACCGGAATCTGGCCTTGATGCGCTAAAAATTCGAGTTGATTTCGGATTAATCGTTAGAGCAGAGGGAGGTAACGGTCGAGTTCAAACGGTGTGACCTGAGAACGGTATTCAGACCATTCGATCTTTTTGTTGGCAACAATACTTTCGAAGACTTGGTCCCCTAGATTGTCGCGCAGGAGCGCTGATTCTTCGAATTGATCGATGGCCTCTCCTAATGATCCAGGTAACGCAACGAGGCCGCGAGTCTCAATTTCTTCAGCACTGAGCTGATCAGTTGCCGCGTTCACTGGAGTGCTTAGTGGTAGTTGTTCTTCAATGCCATGCAGGCCTGCGGCTAGGACTCCCGCAAAGGCAAGATATGGATTGCATGCCGCGTCGGGGACTCGGTACTCGATTCTTGTTGACACTTCCATGCCAGGCTTGTGCTCCGGTACTCGCACAAGGTCCGAATGACTTTTAGGAGACCAGCTCGCATAGAGGGGTGCTTCTGTTCCGGGGACTAGTCGTTTGTATGAGTTAACCCACTGATTTGTAAGCAACATCAATTCGGGGGCGTGTTGAAGAAGTCCGGCTATGTACTGTTGTGCGACCGTAGAGATGCTGAGTGAGTCATCATCGTCATAGAACGCATTTTCTTCACCGCGAAATAGTGATAGCTGCAGGTGCATACCGGAGCCGTTCTCGTCAGCCAAGGGCTTGGGCATGAAGGTCGCGTATACGTTGTGACGCAGAGCGACTTCTTTGACCAGTAATCGATAGGTCATCACTGCGTCGGCCATTGTCAGGGCGTCCGTATAGCGCAAATCCATTTCGTGCTGGCTAGGTGCTGCTTCGTGATGGCTCAGTGCAACACCGATTCCCATCTGTTCCAGAGCGAGGACAGTTTCTCGCCTTAAGTCGGATCCGCCATCAAGCGGGGTGAGGTCAAAGTACCCCCCGCTATCGAGGAGCTCAGTCCCTGTTGAGTCTTTGAAATAGAAAAATTCAATTTCGGGTGAAATGTAGAAAGTGAACCCTGCATTAGCTGCTCGTGCGAGCACTCGCTTCAACACTTGTCGTGGGTCACCGACGAATGGTTTGCCGTCGGTACTATGAATGTCGCAAAACATTCGTGCTACAGCCTGTTCGCGTGGTCTCCAAGGTAGGATTTGAAAGGTGCTCGGATCCGGAACAGCGATCATGTCGGTTTCGTCATGACGAGCGAAACCCTCGATCGCGGATCCGTCGAAGGAGACACCGTCGTTAAGTGCATGCTCAAGTTCCTCGATCGTGATCGCAACCGACTTCAACATTCCGAGAATGTCGGTAAACCAAAGTCGGATAAATTTCACGTCGTGATCACGACAGGCTTGTATTACGTGTTGCTGATTGTCACCGTTGCGCATGTCACTATCGTATCCAACACCCTGTTTCGGACATATTTCGGAGAATGTGCCAGCCGGATTGGTTTGTTTAGGAGATTACCTCAGGAAGCAGCTCATGAGCGGTGTAGCGCTGACCGGTTCAGGCGTTAGTTCCCGTTTCGTGAGTTCGCGAGTGCTCGAGCGGCATCATTAGCAGATGGTGGATTGTTACTGAGGAAACTTGCCGCAGTTACATAGGCCACCTGTGCAGTTACCTGAGCATTTTGCAGTACTTGCTGGTCAGAATCAGATGCGACCGTGGCCTGTTCTAGCGCTAAGGTGCCCGCGAAGGCTGCATGCATCGCGATAAAGGCATCAGCGCCACTTACTGCTGGGTCATGGTCAATCGCCCTCTGTACTGTTGCGCCAGTTTCTGCGAGTTCCCTGAGAAGGCTTTCGCTTGCAGGTCTCCCGTCACCGGTGAGGGAATCAAGGCGTTCAAGTAAGTTAATGTATAGGGACACTTGTTCAGCAATTGAGAGGCTGGTCAAGTTCACTCGATCACGTTGGTCAGCAGTCGCTGGGGTGACCGGTATCTCGGGCTGAGGCACGACTACTTCTGGTTCTGCCGCAGCAGCTACTGGTGGAGAAGGTAGCTCTGTTGACGGGATCGCTGACACTACCTGTGGTGGAAGGCTCGGCGTTGTTGTTTGAACCGTGGTGGTAGGTGTCGTTGAAGATCCACCGCCAATTACCGTTACAGTCACAAGGAAAGTTGCGACAGAAGCACCAGCAGCCGCGGCTAACGGTGTAAATAGACTTTCCCATCGCTGGCGTAGTGAGATGCGTGAGGTTGTATTCACCGGCTGTCGTTGAGGTTGCGGCGTTGCCGAAAGTATTCTTGGCCTTGAAGATTCGTGGAAATGCTGGAACGATTCTTGCGTGCTCGCTAGTTCAAGTGACGCGCGCACAACCTGTGTGGTCGTGTGGAGTGATGCGAGGGCTGGATCTTCGGTGGGGTCCAGATCAGGGATATGACCGTTTTCAGTAGCGGCGAGGACGTCGGCGAGCCGTGAAGCTTCGATCTCTTCGTTCTCGATCTCGCTCAGAACGAGACGATCCGATTGAGCACTGTCGAGTTGCTCGTCCGAAGAACCGTTGCTGAACGGGTTTTCGCTCATCGCGTTGCCTGTCCCCTGTCTGACCCGGCTTTAGCCGGTTCACCGTCTATGCTCACCTCGCTCGAGGTTGCCATCTTGGCAGCCAAGAGTTGCCGTAGTCGTTTTACTGCTTTGTGCTGGAGGACCTTGACGTTGCTCAGCCGCTTATCGAGTGCTTCTGCGGTTTCAGCAACATTGAGCCCGGCGCCGAAGCGGAGGCGAATCACCTCACGCTGCGCGTCTGGCAGCTCCTCCACCAACGCAAAGACCTCCTCAATTGTGAGCTGGATTTCCGCCAGCTCAGCTGGTCCGCGGTCCTCATCCGGAATCCACTCAGGGACTTCGAACGAAGGACCTCGCACTGCAGCGCGCCGATGGTGGGATGCAACTTGGTTGTGAGCGATGCGAAACAGCCAGGCTCCAAACGGACTTCGTTCGTTCGAGCCAAGATCCCGCCACTCAAACCGGTTGATCGCCCCCAGGGCCTTGATGAAGATTTCTTCAGCAAGGTCCTCAGCGTCACTCTCATTTCCGACTCGCGTTAGGCAGTATCGGTATAACCGGGCGACGTATGCGTCATAGAGGAGACCAGTTGATTGCTGGTCTCCTTCTGCACAACGGCGCACTGCTTCGCGCTCATCAGCAATTGTCAGCGAGTGGTGCATGTCAGCCATAAGGCCGCATCCTAGGGCGCCGGTTCGATGGTCTTACTAATAGAGTATAGGCCCCCGGCACAAAAGGATCGTGCTCCTCCCGCATTAGTGACAACGTTGCAGTGGTGAGAGAAGTTAACTGAGTCACGGGAAAATAGACGAAAATTGTTGTAACCCATGTGTTAAAGGCTGGATCTCATCAAATTCGTCCTACAAAGTGGTTAACCTAACTGCT
>DKLZ01000011.1 GCA_002455955.1 Dehalococcoidia bacterium UBA6627 | reverse complement strand
TCCGCTGCAGGAGCTTCCGCTGCACTAGGCGCAGAGTCATCACCACTAACACGAGCACGTGCAGCTGCCGGATCTTCAAACCAAAGTTCATTGATCTCAATAAACTTTGCCTCAGCATCAGGGACGTCACCATCAGGGAAAATAGCGTCCACAGGGCAGGCCGGCTGGCAAGCACCACAATCTATGCATTCAATCGGATTGATGTAGAGAAGCCGATCGCTCCCCTCCTCAAAATGAATACAATCAACTGGGCATGCGTCGACGCAGGACTGATCCTGCGTGTCTATACAGGGCGATGTGATCACGAACGTCATGCGGCATACACTTCCCGAAGGCGTAACAAGATTTCTCATTACGCATAGCTTTCGATAACGGCGATCCTAGACGCGGTGCCTCTAGGCGTCCATGCAACGGCACATCAATCGCAACTCAACGGTACCTTTAGTAACACAACCAGTTGGTAAAGAGAGTTCGGTTACCCACCGATTTTCCAAACCAACTAAACTCATTTTCGGCCTAGAACGGCAGCATCTAACTTGCAGATCAAAATCACTGGCTTGGAATAGTCATTGAAAACAGAGACCGCATGGCATCTATCTGGCGAGAAATAACCAAGACACCTCTATTGATGTCATCCAAAAGTGACGGCGACCAAGAAAATACAGGTACGCTACTCACTTCAGCGTTCCGAATGGGGGAAGAATGGGCGCTCTTAACGGCATACGTGTAATCGACTTCGGGCAGTACATCGCAGGTCCGATGACAGGGATGCTGCTAGCAGACCAAGGAGCTGAGGTCATTAAGGTCGACCCACCTAGCGGACCAATGTGGGATACGCCTGGGAATGCAACATGGAATCGAGGCAAGCGCAGTATTCTGCTCGACCTCAAATCGACCAATGATCTTGAAACAGCACGAGCACTCATCGCTACAGCTGATGTCGTAATCGAAAACTTTCGCCCTGGGGTGATGGATCGACTCGGACTTGGATCAACCGAAATCACTACGGCACATCCGCACCTCTTATATGCTTCATTGCCGGGTTTTGCTTCAGATGACCCACGACGTGATATGCCTGCATGGGAGGGCGTAGTCGGTGCATCAACCGCCACCTTCAATCGTGGTGGTCATAGCCAGCAAATAGGTCTCAATACCGAGTTGCATCCGATAGAGGATAGTCTTCGTCCCATCTACACCGCTGTCCCGATACCTTCGACATACGCCGCATTCCAAGCAGCTACCGCTATCGGGATGGCGCTAGTCGTACGCGAACGAGATGGGCAGATTGTTTCCAATCTCACCTCTAGCAATGACACGCAATCAACTGCCGAAGGGCAGTCCATCGAAATACCACTTTTCGATAGCATGTTCGGAGCTCTTGGATATCGAGGGCAAAACCCTATTTCGATGCGAGATCTATCCGGACTGCGCACCACACAATATGTTTGCAGTGACGACCGCTGGATCCAATTCCACGCCGGCAACCAAAATGTTCCCGAATTCATGAAATTAGCCGGCATCAGTCATTGGCCGCAAGAAGGGTTATTCGAAGAAGATCGTCGAGAAGAATTAGACAAGAGATTCATCTCCCTGTTCAAAACTCGAACCGCACAGGAATGGGAAGAACTCATTGCCGAAGCCGGCTCTGAGGCGACGGTCTGTCGAACGAGCAAGGAATGGCTCGACCACCCTCACGCTCGCGCCTCAAAGGCGATCGTCGACGTTAGCGATCACGAATTGGGTCTCACATCGCAACCAGGTCTTAACGTACGAATGTCCATGACTCCGGGTGAAATCAAATCGCGGCATGCACTTGATGCCGACCGGAAAGCACTTCTCGAAGAGATCGAACATTCCTCAGACAGATTACTCACTACAGAAAATCAAAAGTTACCGCGTGCACTCGAAGGGGTGCGGGTACTCGACTTGTGCATCATCCTTGCCGGTCCTACTACGGGAAGAACTCTGGCCGAATACGGAGCAGACGTCATCAAAATTGATGCACCTTACCGCAGTGACTCAGTCATTTTTTTCACGGATGTCAGTCGAGGCAAGCGCAGTATTCTGCTCGACCTCAAGTCGACTGAAGGACTCGAAATTTTCTGGCAACTCGTCGATAGCGTCGACGTGATCGTCGAGAATTACCGAGCTGGCGTGACTGATCGACTTGGTATCGGATACGAAGATGTCCGCAAACGGAAGCAGGAAATTATATATGCCTCACTTAATTCGTATGGACATGAAGGGCCATGGGCAAACCGCCCTGGACATGAGCAGTTAGCGCAGGCGGCAACTGGGATGCAAGTTCGTTTTGGAGGGGATGGACCACCAGCACTGCAGACCAATGCGATCAACGACTACGGAACAGGATTCATGGGTGCATATGGAGTAGCACTTGCGCTCTACCACCGAGATCGCACAGGCGAGGGACAGCACATTAACACTTCTCTCGCCTACACCGGAGTCTCACTTCAGACGCAGTTCATGACTGACTACAAAGGCCACCTCTGGGATGAAACTAGTGGGCAGACAATGCTAGGTGATGGGCCTTTACACCGCGCTTACAAAGCAAACGACGGCTGGCTGTTCCTAGGTGCGCGGTATCAGGACATCGAACAGCTCTGCGAAAATGCAAGGATCGCAAACATTGCGAGTCTCGAAGGTGATGAGCTAGCTGAAGCGCTCGAAGCGGTAATCGCGACCGGTACCGTTGATGAATGGGTAGCGAAACTCGTCGCTGCTGGCGCTGGTGCACACCGCGTGATCGACAATCCTCGCGAGCTGATGGTTGATCCGTGGGTGGTCGAACATGGTCTCAGCGTTACCCGCGAACACATGGACCGGGGTCCAGTCACTACAACAGGACCGGCTGCACGTCTTTCACGTACCACATTGATACCCGGTCGACCGGCACCAACACCCGGTTCAGACGCGCGCGAGATTCTCGAGGAAATCGGACTCGGAAATAACTACAAAACACTGGTAGACGATGGCATCATACGAGTGGAAGGTGTAGCGGCAGGATAACCTTCCGAATAATCAATAGCCGCAGAGGTGGACCTGTGACTGACCCAGTAACCGAGGCGAAGGCATCATTCCAGCGCTGGAACGATGCCTTCAATTCCCGTGATACCGATGCGCAAATTGCAAACATGCACTTCCCACATCGCCGCCTAGCAGGAGACAACTCATTTCAAGTGTGGGAGACAGCTAACGACTTTCGTGAGCAAGAAGACAACACAACCAAACGACTACAAGCTGAAGGCTGGGACCACACAGCTACACTTTCTATTACAGCCATTCAAGAAGCACCGCAAAAGGTACATCTCGCTATACGGCAATCGCGCCAGCATGCTGACGGTACTGAGTACAACGGTTTCGACACGCTCTGGATCTTTACAGAGATCGACGGACGCTGGGCCGTACAGTTCCGTTCTTCTTTCCTTGATCAACGGATTGGTCATCCTAAAAAAAATCTTGATGACGGTTCATAGAGCGTTAACTTTGATCTAGCCGTGATCGAGGAGACAGACGCGAATCATTCAATCTTTGACTTTGAACGAGCACGTTTATTCGAATCAAGGATGACTTTGCGAGGCCGAATGGATTGTGGCGTAACCTCCAGACATTCATCATCACGAAGCAATTCGAGCGCAAGTTCGAGTGAAAGAGGCCGAGCGGGGACAAGTTTTTCCGTCTGATCTGCAGATGCGGCTCGCATGTTGGTCTGTTTTTTCTCCCGGGTCGGGTTTACTTCCATATCACCCGACCTCGAGTTCTCCCCGATGATCATCCCTTCATATACCTCTACCCCAGGACCGACAAACATGACGCCTCGTTCCTGGAGATTCATGAGGGCATAAGTAGTACTTAGACCACGACGATCTGCGATCAAGCTTCCGTTCGCACGTTCCTTGAACTGCCCGTACCAAGGTTCGTATCCATGAAACACGTGATGAGCTATACCTGTTCCATGCGTCTCGGTAAGAAACTCTGTGTGGAAGCCAATCAAGCCACGCGTCGGAACAAGGAATTCAAGTCGTATACGTCCGATCCCATGATTCACAGTCCGTTCCATTCGTCCTTTGCGCATTGCAAGAAGCTGGGTGACCACACCCAAGTAATCTTCAGGAACATCGACCGTGAGTGCCTCAATCGGCTCGTGAAGACGATCACCGATCTGACGTGTGACAACTTCTGGACGACCGATAGTTAGCTCAAACCCTTCGCGACGCAGAGTTTCTACCAAGATCGCAAGCTGAAGCTCTCCGCGACCTTGCACAATCCAAGCGTCGGGGCGTTCCGAGTCTTCGACACGAATCGACACATTGCCAACAAGTTCAGCATCAAGACGATCTTTGAGCAGTCGAGCTGTAAGCAAGGAACCTTCACGACCTGAAAGAGGTGAAGTATTGATACCAACCAGCATCGACAAACTAGGCTCATCGATTGTGATCGCAGGAAGTGCATGAGGGACGTCACCGCCGGCTAGTGTCTCGCCAATAGTGATGTCCGCAATTCCAGCGATCGCAACGATCTCACCTGGCCCAACTGATTCGGCCTCAACTCGTTCGAGCGCCTCGGTAACGTAAAGCTGACTGAGAGTAGCCTGCTCAATCGTGCCGTCTCGCCGGCACCACGACACCCGATCCCCACGACTGATCGTCCCGTTGACAACTCTACATAGCGCAATACGACCGAGATACGGTGACGAATCGAGGTTAGTCACAAGTGCCTGAAAATCATGATCGGGTGCGTAAGTGGGTGCGGGAATATGTGTGAGTAATAGATCAAACAGCGGCTGCAAATCATCACCTCGACTGTCAGGATCGAGAGATGCAACACCATTGCGCGCTACGCTATACACAATCGGAAAATCAATTTGATCATCGGTCGCTTCGAGATCAAGAAATAATTCGTAGACCTCGTCTATAACCTCACTAATTCGTGCATCTGGACGGTCGATTTTGTTAATCACGAGGACAATTGGAAGATCTCGTTCAAGGGCCTTGCGAAGAACAAAGCGAGTCTGCGGCAATGGGCCTTCACTCGCGTCAACGAGAAGGAGTGCACCATCTACCATGGTAAGCCCACGCTCAACTTCGCCGCCAAAATCCGCATGGCCGGGAGTGTCGATGATATTGATCTTCACATCACCGATTCGGACGGCCGTATTCTTCGCGAGTATTGTGATCCCTTTCTCACGTTCAAGATCGTTCGAATCCATCACTCGGTCCGGGAGCTCTTGCCTCGCATCAAGCTGGCCAGACTGATGCAACATGGCATCGACCAGCGTTGTCTTTCCATGATCGACATGGGCGATAATTGCGACGTTCCGAATGCCCTGACGAGAAACATGCCCACCAGAAGGATGCACCGAGTCGACTGTTGAATACTCGATATCCGAACTCCAAACAGAATACTTAAATAAGACAGCTTAAGAACCAACATTCAGTTGAACATGCACTCAGCGACCAGAGTAGTTCTCCGTAGTTCATATTCGAACGAGCGCAATTCCGAAAAACGTGGAGCACTATGCGGTAAGCTCACCAAATCTCATAAACATTATCGAAAGTTAGGCGGTTGACCTCTTAATGACCGCAGCGTTCAATTCTTCTCGATGTGG
Source organism: Dehalococcoidia bacterium UBA6627 (assembly GCA_002455955.1). Lineage (GTDB taxonomy): Bacteria > Chloroflexota > Dehalococcoidia > UBA2979 > UBA2979 > UBA6627. Next base: position 20,118 of record DKLZ01000011.1, on the reverse strand, counting down.
TCCGAAAATGATTGTGCATACCAATCTCTGATTTGTTTTTGGAGCCAAGAGTTTTGAAATGTTCTAGAATTCTTCGAAACATATTTCATCAAAATTAGTGCGGGTAAAACCCGTGCAGTGTTTCTTTACGACAAATCGGAGCTGGAGGTTCAGGATGGGTGACCGATTAAAGGGGAAGGTTGCGTTGATCACTGGCGGGACCAGCGGAATCGGCGAAGCAACAGCAGAATTATTTGTGCTTGAGGGAGCACAGGTAGTAATCAGCGGGCGCTCCAATGACAAAGGTTCAGCAATAGCGCAGCGGTTGGGAGATAATGCAGCGTACGTGCATGCTGATGTGACTCAGGAAGAAGACATCAAGGCATCAGTAGATGCGACGCTCGAACATTTTGGACGCCTCGATGTGCTTTTCAACAACGCAGGAGCCCCTGTACGAACAACACTTGACTCGATTTCTCAAGAACAAATCGAGCAGGGGGTGCACTTACTTCTATCAAGCGTGATGTTGGGTATTCGTTACGCGGTGGAACCGATGAAGGCAAATGGTGGTGGCTCGATTATTAACAACTCAAGTATCGCCGGACTCAGATATCGTCAAGGGGATCTACTGTATTCCGCTATCAAAGCAGCTGTCACACATTACTCAAAGCTAGCCGGTGTGGAGCTGGGACCACACGGTATTCGTGTTAATGTGATCTCCCCTGGTGCGATAGCGACACCGATTTTCTGGGGAGGGTCTGAACGTGCAAACACACTCACCGCCGAAGAAAATGCAAGGAAAATGTCAAAACTACAGGGCAATCTCGCGAATGCGACGCCTCTACCTATGTCAGGAATGGCGGTGGATATCGCGGAAGCTGCTCTGTACCTTGCAAGTGAAGCAGGACGATTCGTGAATTGCCATGATCTGGTGGTCGACGGTGGTCGCACTTCCCTCTTTAACGAATCAGTCCATCCGAGCTAAAGCTTTACCAAAAGTAATCGAACCTTTCGGGGAACCTTGCTAGAGCTGAACTTCTGAAATGAGAACTATCGGATGACAAACTTTCTGATTGAGATGGATGCACTCCATAATTTGCGCGCCGTCGATGGGTATATAACTACCTCCGGTACCCGGATGCGTAGCGAGCAAATCTATCGATCGGGCGCCTGGGAACTGATGACAAAAGCAGACCGTGACTGGTTTGCAAACAGCATCAAAACAGTCATCGACCTTCGGCACCCAGATGAAGTGTTAAATGCATCCAGATTCAGTCTTGGTCAACCACCAGCAACGCTTATTCCACTTTCCATCTTCCCAGCGGAGATATCGATGGAGGATCTCACCACCGAGAAAAACAAGCTCTACGGACCGGGGATCAGTACAGATCGTTACCTGCATTACCTTAAAGGGAACGGCGCACTACGTTTCGCTCGTGGTGTGGAGTTAATAGCTGAAAAAGATCGGCACCCGGTACTGATCAACTGTACTGCGGGTAAAGATCGGACAGGCATTCTGGTCGCTCTGGTGATGGACTTGTTAGGCATCGATGATGACTCCATCGGAGCCGAATACGAGCGCAGTAACGATGGCATCGAAGCCCTAATCAAATACCTGGAATCAATCGGCCGTCGCCCGCAAGGTACTCTTGAAGATACTCGCTCACAGATGGAGACACCGGCGAAACATATCCTCGGGTTTCTGGAAGGTGTTCGAGCAAAATATGGATCCGTCGAAGCCATGATGACTTCGAACGGTGTATCAGCTAAGTCCTTAGAGACACTGCGTGAGTTATTGCTCGACTAACAGCAACTCAAGAAGAATTCTTGTGACGCAACAACGGCGAAGCAAAATATTTGTTCTATCGAATTTGACGAAATCTGGGAACGAGTAACAGATAGAGCAATGTCGCAGCAATGAGAAGGACTCCAATAGAACCGATTGCAAATTGTGGATCAACAGCCTCCATATAGAGACTGATAAAGAATGTTACGAGAGACATAGAACTGAACTGCATCATATATATCGCCATTACTCGACCTCGGAATTCATCCCGTACATATTCTTGAGTCAGCACAGCGCTGAGTGATTGACGACCGGCCGATCCAATCCCAATCAGGAGCAACCCAAACCAACCGACAATAAAAATGTTGGTGGCAGAGAATCCCAGCATCGCTAACCCGATTACGATTGCACTCGCTGCGTACAAGAGACCGCGGCGACGTGTGATCCTCAGTCCAGCAAGTGCCAGTGCACCAAACAGTGCACCAACCCCCATACCCATTTGTAAGAGGCCCAGTGTTGAACCACTGTCTCCAAAGACTTCAGCCGCGTAGCCAGGTAATAGATTTCGAATTGGCATTCCGAGCATCGAGCCGATAAAAGCAAAGGAGAGAATCACTAACATCGTGCGGTCGGCGAAGATATATGCGATCCCACTTCTTAAATCAGCCAACGTACTATGAGAGGCGCCATCAGCAGATCCACTGCGCCGACCTTGGTTACCAATAGGTTTCTCATCCGCAGAAGGCATACCTTTGCGAGAAGCTTCTTGCTCTTCGAACGATAGAGACTTCACTCGGAAAAGCATGACCACTGACATCAAATACATGAAGGCCATCACGACATAGACATACCCAGCTCCAATCCAATCGATCATGAATCCACCGACGGTCGGTGCCATGATCTGCATTAAGTTCATACCGGCACTCTGCAACGGAATCACATTCATCAGTCGTTTAAGTCCAACAACTTCAGGCAGGAACGCCTGCCGTGATGGCATCACCAATGCCATCATCAATCCATGAACGCAAGCAGCGGCGATGAGATGCCAGAACTGCAAAGCGCTTGCGAACAGTAGAAGTCCCATTGCCAACGCCAGCAGCGCAGAGAAAAACTGTCCAACCTGCAACACGAAGCGCTTAGAGGTGCGATCAGCGATTACGCCTCCGAATGGAGCGAGCAGCAACATAGGCACCGCAGAACCCAATCCAACAACACCGAGAGCTCGGAAATCTCCTGTCAAATTGAAGGCGAGATAACCACGCACGAGCATTTGCATACTGATAGCTGCGTTCCACCAAATCATGGCGCCCATGTACCAGCGGAATGGTTTGAAATCGAATCCGGCAAAAATCGAGTGGAGATAATCGGTCAGTGTTCTGGCAGATTTCCCTGACTGAGAACTTCGCTCTGCCTGGAATTGCTCGAGTGGAGGCGGAATCTTTACAGTGCCCCAGGACACCAGTTACCTCCGTGGTAGCAAGCTTCTAGACGCATTTATTACTCTATTGCGGCTGCATATCGGCGAGAACACGGATACCGTTCACCCGTTATCCTATCGATGCAAACAGACCTGCACGTTAGCAAATGACAGCAACGGTAGAGGTCGATAGTCTCTCATCTAACGATTTACAAATATGTGATTCGTCGAACCACATTTCAAAGACATTAATACCGCTCTCTCGGAGCCTATTCCCGTAACGCCTCTTGGTCGATCACAGTTGATTCTGTATCCGACGCGATCCACACATTCAGGAGCATAGTGATACGGACGTCAGAAGCAGGATAATACCGCCGTTGCTATGGCATCATAGAGGCCTTTCCTTGCCAAATAAGGTACTGTCCCATCGAATACAATTTGGGTATCAGACGAGAAACCACTTGGCGCAACATCTTGACCGATGCCTCTGCTCTTTCAGCGATACTACTAATCATAAGGAACACCTATGAAATTCGGAGCACACCTCTTTCCAACTGATTATTCGATTAGCCCAGGGCAACTCGCGAAAAATGCCGAGGAGCGCGGTTTCGAATCTGTCTGGTTCCCTGAGCACAGTCATATACCTGTTGATCACACGCCATTCCCAGGTGGAGGCGACTTACCAAACCGATACGCTGAAACTCTCGACCTCTTCGTAGCTATGGGGGCAGCTGTCGCAACAACCGAACGGATTAACGTCGGGTCTGGCGTTGCACTTATCCCACAGCGACACCCGATCAACACTGCGAAAGCTGTTGCGAGCCTCGATCAACTATCTGGCGGTCGGATTTTGTTTGGTGTCGGTGCCGGTTGGAATCGGCCAGAAATGGAGAACCACGGTTCACATCCGGTAACGCGCTGGAAACTAATGCGCGAACGAATCGAAGCAATGCAGGCGATCTGGACAAACCAACAAGCTGAGTATCACGGTGATTTCGTCGACTTCGACCGATTGATGCAGTGGCCAAAGCCGATACAGCAACCTCATCCTCCTATCTTGCTAGGCAACGCCGGCCCACGAGCACTGCAACGCGCCGTTAGGTATGCAGACGAATGGATGCCAATCGTTGGACGGATGAACAACTTTGATACCCGCCTAAAGGAATTGGAACAATTGGCCGAACAAGCAGGACGTGACCCAATTCCGTTCACTGCATTCGGAACACAACCAAACGAAGAAGCTATTGAGCAAATGGCCGGTCTCGGTGCTACACGCTGCATTTTCATGCTACCCGCGGCTCCAAGCGAGGAGGTACTGCCACTCCTAGACCGTCAAGCAAAACTCATCGAACAATTCTCGGATGCATAGCAAGGGAATAATATGAAGCTAGGATTATTCGTCGGAGCTCTCCCGACAAACTTGACCGTTCACGAACAGATCCGAGACATCGTGGCCGCTGAACGTGGAGGTTTCGATAGCTATTGGTTTGCTCAGACAGGTGAAACTGACGTCCTCACGACGATTGCCCTCGCGGGGCAAGAGACCGAGCGTATCGAGCTCGCAACAGGAGTAATCCCAACGTATACGAGGCATCCGAACGTATTAGCTCAACAAGCAGCGACGGTAAATCAGGCGATAAACCAGCGACTAATCCTCGGCATCGGCCCGTCACACAAACCTGGCATAGAACGCCTCGGACTAAAGTACGATCGCCCTGCTCAGCACATCCGAGAATATGTAGAGATCCTGCGTGCGCTGAGCACAGAAGGTGAAGTGGATTACCACGGCAAATACTTCAAGATGACAGCGCGGATTGGTCTTGTTGAATCTCGACCTTACCCAATCATGATATCCGCTCTCGCTCCCCTGATGCTTAAGGTGGCAGGCGAGGTATCCGACGGAACAATCACATGGATGGCTGGACCCACCGCACTACGGCAACACGTGATACCACGCCTGAACGAGGCCGCTTCGAATGTTGACCGTCCAAAACCTCGAGTAGTGGTTGGAGTCCCCATCGCTGTCAGTGATGACCATGAGGAGGCACTATCCACAGCTAGTGAAACTTTCAAAAATTATGGCAAATTAGAAAACTACAGACGTATTCTGGACCGTGGTGAGCATATCGACCCGTCGGAGATAGCAGCTGTAGGCACGGAGAACGAAGTGGCTGAGCAATTAGCCAACTACGCTGACATCGGAACCACTGATCTCATAGCGATGGTCTTCCCCACGGGTAAAAATATCGACACCTCCCTCAGACGTACGACAGAACTACTTCAGGGATTGGCCGGAAAACTCTAGCGTAACTAACTTGGCTCAGCTAAAAACACTGGAATCTTTCGACTAGTGCGTGCCTGATACTCTTCGTATGGAGGGTATGCTTCGACAGAGATCGCCCAAAGACGCGCTCTCTCATCATCATCATCAACCTCACGAACACGCATCAATGTCACTTCAGAAAGATCACGGATCTCGACGTCAGTATTTACCCGCAGGTTGTGCACCCAGGATGGGTGTTGTGGTGCACCGCCTTGCGAACCAATCAGGACGTAGTTGTCACCGTCCTTTACCCGCATCAGTGGAGTTTTACGAATCGCACCGGTCCTATTGCCGGTATTGGTAACGATGATTACCGGTAATCCGGACTCACGGAGTGTCGTTCCTTCCGCACCATTGGAACCCTCATAGAGCTCTACCTGCTCGCGGACCCACTCGGTGGGACTCGGGATGTACTCAGTCATATGCTGGCCCTTCCTTCGATATTCTATTACCACTAATCAGTGATTCCATCGATAACTTCGCCTTGAGGGTTAGCCAACAACTGAGCGATTGAAGAGAACGCGTTAGCAAATTCAGCCACGACGTCGATGTTAACGTTCTGAGGATAGCGATCCTCTCTCATGTGGAAGTAGGCGTTGTTGTTAGTCAGTGCCATGTATTTACGACCACCACGTCGATGGACAATAGTCATCTCTCCACCACCTGCCGCGGTCCTTGGCGCTAGTGATCCATCACCTACGTAACTAACTGGCCGAGATACACCTTCTAACTTCTCTTCAGCCAAAGTTCGCAGTCGCTCTGTTGAAACATGAAGCCGACCAACGGTTCCGGACGCCGCTCCAATATTTGCACCGAAGTGAACCCACGTAGCATCCGTGGCTAAGTTCTGGTGTGCATCAAGAACTGCTTCGATCCCTGAGTAACCAAGTTCGTGACCGGTATTAGCGCTGAAGAAGACAGGTCGTTGAGTATCAGTGCTCACAAGAGACCTTAACACTTCAAGCCAACATGCAAGTCCACCGCCTCGCTCTGCAGCTATCTCCCACCAGCCACTACGCGGGGTATTTACGACAAGAGGCGGCATCGTTATGTCTCTACCGATTAACTTCGCTGTTACGTTGTAGGCAGTGGCATGACTGCGCGAGGCATGGGCAACCACATTTACCTTTGCTCCAGTCTTTGCCTGCTCATGTAACCACTCACTCTCTGTGCTACTGATCTGTAAGGCAGGTGGCCCTACAGGTGCATTGAAGTCGAAGGCATTTAGTAAGGAGAGGCCAGGACTATGACCTCTTGTAATGATGATTAGCGCTTGGTGTGTTGCCATGCGCCGCAATTCAACCCAATCAGTCGAGCCATGGGCCACTTCCATCAAAGCGATTTCGGTATCGTCTCCAATCACACCAAGCTGACCAGACACACCATCAGGTTCAGTGTGTGCTGAATCAAACAGCGGAACTCCCTCGATTCGGCGACCGTCGATCTCGAGGTAGCAATTCTCAGGGTCTACACGATCGATTTCGTAGGACTCGAGCACCGGTTCGAGACCGATAGCACGGACTTCATTCGCCAACCACTGAGCAGAACGTTCATCAACATCCGTCGCAGTTCGATGCACCCCTTGCCCGTCGTATGCCTCGATAACATTTGCTACACGCTCAAGCTGATCCATGATGCCCTATCGTTTACCTAATATCTTTCGCGAAGAGTGCTTCCGCTGGACATGTTACGTCAACCAGAATCTTCCATGGTTGAGTTGAGACTTGGGTCGACTTTCGTAGCATGACGACTTACTGATGCCGACATCCGCAACATGCCGACGGAGGTGTTTATCATTGCAACCACTGTCCGGTATCGGGTAGCGTCATGCGGAGGGAACGCTATGCACGGGACATCACAGCTCACCGTAGAATGGCCGTCCATTTCGAATGAACATGGCGATGCCATGCTCTGGTTAGGTGCATGGCTCATCGGCGATAAGGGTGCAGAAGGTGAATGGTTCCATAGTGGACGTGGTGGTGCGCAAACCCGCCATGATGTCCCCGCCGAAGCTACAGGAATACGTTTACGCCGCTGGCCTAACGAGGGGTTAGCTCCTGAATATGCTGATCTCATACCGATAACAGCACTACAGGTGAATGCTGCCGCTGTTTCGTTCGAACGTGAACAACCGTTCAGCATGCTCGCCGAACACATCGCCTAATTAGTTGATTTAGATCAAGGAGCGACTTGATGGTCACCATAGAGAAGAATCCCAATGCCTGGCGCGCTGAAACTCCCGGGCACGACCATTGGCCTCGTACTGCTCGTCCAGAAGATCCAAACAAATACTTCATTGTTTCGGTTGATTGCCATGGTCAAGAGCCAGCCGACCTCTGGGCAAAGCGCATCGAGCCCAGATACCGACACCGTATCCCGCGGCAAGAAGTCGACAAGGACGGCGTCAAATGGCAAGTCACTGAGGGACATCGCCCAACGAAGATCCGAGAGCTCATACTTGAGGGTGAAGACAAAGATCGTAATGACGCCGGTTATATAGTCACTGAGCGGCTCCGTGATATGGATCTCGATGGCATCGATGTTGAACTGACTTTCCCGAACAAAGGCCTATCAATGTGGGCAACGCCGGACCCTGTTTTCTCGCAAGCGATGTGTCGCGTTTGGAACGATTGGGCGATGGAGCAATACGGTCCCCACCCTGAACGCATGGTTCCTGTTGCTGGAATTGCTCCGGGTGACCTTGAAGGTGCGATCGAAGAAGTCAAGCGGGCAGCAAAAATGGGATACCGTTGCCTGACACTACCTAATCGCCCGGTATGGGGTTCTGGTGACGGCAGCGAACTGAACTACAACCTTCCACATTTCGATGAACTCTGGTCAACAATCGAGGAAGTGGGCCTCCCGATCACTCTACATATCTCCACGGGCAAAGACCCTCGAGGCTCACGAGGGAATGGTGGAGCCGTGATCAACTACGCCGTTCATTCACTGAGCCAATCGCTGGAACCCGTAGCTAACTTCTGCAGTTCAGGCGTACTAGACCGCTTCCCGAACCTACGCATTGCCACGATTGAAGCTGGAATCGGTTGGGTTCCATGGGCGTTGACGGCTATGGACGAAGCTTATGCTAAACATCATATGTTCGCGTTCCCGAAGATGAGCATGTTGCCAAGCGAATACTACCGCAGGAATTTCTATGCCAGTTTCGGTGAAGATCCACCTGGGTTAGCACTGGCTCGCGAATGGAACCTGACAAAGAACTACATGTGGGCGAATGATTACCCGCATCATGAAGGAACTTGGCCTCATTCAGCCGCTGCCATAGAACGTACTATGGGAGATCTTAGCGATCAGGAACGTGCTGACATGCTGGGGCTGAATGCCGCGCGCTTCCTCAACATCGAAGTCCCCAAAGACAAGCACTAAGTATCAATCTAGACCGCAATAGGTTGACAAACATGTTCAACTTCGAACGGGGCCAATTACCCGTTCGGTGTACTCATTAGTGAAGGTGCCACGAGGATCGAGGCGAGCACGCGCCAACTGGTATGCATCCCATTGAGGGTAGAGGGGCTCAAGGCTACGGTGGGTTTGAAAGTGTATTTTCCCCCAGTGCGGCCGACCTGAATAATCTGCCATGATCGTTTCGATCCCTTCGAAGTATGGGTGAAACTCTTGGTGCTTCAGCATGTGTACAGCGATCGAGGTCGTTGCACGTCCGTTCGCTGTACTCATCGGTATGTTGTCGGAAGCAACCCATCGAACCTCGATAGGCATCACAACGTCAAAACCACTCCGGTCGATGAACCGACGGACGCGCTCGAGAGCCTCTCGCGTGTGCTCGCTCGGAATGAAATACTCCATCTCGTAAAACGGTATCTTCCGTTCCGAGCTGAAAACCTTGTATGAACGTTCAACATAGTTACCGCGTGAACCTTCTAGAAGACTTCGTAATTGAATTCGGAACCCAGGAACGCGCAGAAACCGCATCGCCTGTGCCGTGTAACGATGCCCAATCACTTCATCTGTGAGGAACTCTCGCCACCGAGGAAGTGAAGTGATTTCATCAGTAGTTCGATTATTACGTTTCGTCAATGCGGTTTCTGAGCCTGGGAACCAGAAGAACTCGAAGTGTTCGTTCTCCTGCACAAATCGGTCGAGATCTTCGAGTACATCCTCGAACGGAACAAGAACCTCTTGGGCTCGCAGATTGAACGCTCGCTCGACTTCGAGCGTAACGGTAGAGATTAACCCAGCTGCGCCAAGCCCGACTCGTGCCGCATCGAACAAGTCAGCGTTCTGATCTGGTGAGCATTCGACTACATCACCGTCTCCAGTGATTATACGCAGTGCACGCACCTGCGTAGCGAGCCCTCCAACGGCCCGTCCGGTGCCATGTGTCGCTGTTGCGATCGCACCAGAGATTGACTGGTAAGCAACATCCCCTAAATTCGTCATCGAATAGCCAAGAGTCCAAAGTTGCGAGTTCAGATCCGCCAGACGAATTCCTGATTGGACTGTCAGCAGAAACGGTGCTCCTCGTGTCTGCTCGTCCCTTGAATCAAGAGGCCCTTGATCAGTTGGCTCTTCGAGGATGCTGTTGTAATCATCGAGTTCAATTAGATGCCCATCGGTTAGAGCAATCGAAGTAAACGAGTGGCCCGAGCCAACCGCCTTCACTCGCTCTCCATGATCGACGGCATAACGTACTACAGAAACCAGCTCTTCTTCGGTTTTTGGCTGATGTATCCGAAGTGGAGCAGCGACCTGATTCCCGGCCCAATTGCTCCATCGCGTTCGCTGCATTTTTAGCTGAACCCTTCAATTACCGCCGACAATGATCTGAGCATCACCCAATCCCTCAATAGAAATAATGGCACTATCACCAAGATTCAGTGGCGTTGGCGGAATAATGCTGCCTGTGATCACGATCGCGTCGGCAAATATGCTTTCACCTCTAGTGGCCAAACTATTAGCAAGCCAAACCAGCGCCTCTAATGGATGTCCCATCACATCGGAGCCCAATCCCTCCTCAACTTGATCACCGTTGATACTCATTGTTCCTCGAGCTGTCGCTAATTCGATCTCCTGCCAATTCTCCACCGCTCGTCCCAGAACTGCTCCTTCATTCGAAATATTCGCAACGATTGATGAAATGGCTGGATCAGCATCGTCAGGAGCTTCACTCGGTCGGATGTCTATGATCTCAAATGCTGTCAGCAGTGCTGAGATATGAGGAGTGATGCTTTCTCTGGTATAGGGAGCACCTTCGACCGGAACATCCGATCCCAAACGCACTGCCACCTCGCACTCGACCGCTAGTTTTGTGTAGTCAGAAACATTGAGCTCAGTCGGAGAATTGACAATCTGATTGGCAAACATGAGCCCAGAACATGGGGCCGAAACACCTCTTGCTTCGCGCATAATCGCACTCGTGTAAGCAATCTTGTAGCCCCCTACGGGTCCCCTGGTCTCTGAAAGTTGTCTAATAAAATTTCGCTGAACCGAATATGCTTCTTCCTCCGTTGTAGGAGCGAAATCCTGCAGCATGAGATCCTGTGAAGTGTTCTCCAGATAAACCTTCTTCTGATATCGAATCGCTTTCGCAATATTTTCTTCTGACATAGAAGGCACTCCCTTGGGTATCGATACAGATAGGCACCGTGACTCTCAGCAGGACTTTTACATTTTAGACCAAGCGGAAATGGAATTCCCTTGATGCGATTGTCTAACAAACCGCTTTTCTGCAGAGTGCGCGGGCAGCATCAGTGTCAGAGATTCAACCAGAGTTACTCAACAAAAATATCCACGGACGGTCTGACCTCAGCACAGGCAGCAATCGCTTCGTGAATTTTGTGCGATTTGAACTCTTCAATCAGTGTCGAATCATGGTTTGCTCGATCGTCAATCGTGACGTATGCCTCTTGGCGCAGCTGATAATCAAAGCGAGGCGCCCACTTGCGTGATCCGAGACGAGCTGTTCGCGAACAATTATCGACCATGTATGAGACACCTCGAGCATGCATATATGGGTTCAGTGAGTCGACTGCTTCGATAACTGATTCGTTAGCGATTTCAGAATACGGATGGCCATGCTCCATCAAAACATCGATCTGCGCCATCATCGTCGCGACATACACACCAGCTGTAAACGGATCAAGCGGTATCTCATTTTCAACACGGCCTGCACGCACACCCTGACCGGTAATCCACATCTCGGTTTGGTCAATGTTTCCCATCGGGGCTCGTTTTAGTCGCTCACCAGCTAAATTCACACTACGAATCTCATTACCGGATGAGACTTCATCGTAAATCTCTTCAAGAATTGTGTGTGCTGCAGGATATGAAGCAGCATAGGCACGTTCGAACATTGGCCGCTCATCTGCACCGAGCTGATCATATATCGCTTTTATGCCCTCCTTCGAAATCGTCTTCGAAATCGGCCCTGTAATCGCCTCCGTCGAATGCGCGAAAGCATCGTCGTGGGACATTCCTTCCTCGATATATCGACGGTAAAGGCTCTCCGCGATTCCGTGAACTGCCCCGAGGAGAATTCCACGTTCGCCAAAAATATCTGATTTGAACTCCGATTCAAGAGTCGTCTGAAAGCTGTAGGGAGAACCCAGAGCAACCGACCAACCAAGAGCTCGGTCTGTTGCCTTTCCATCGATATCCTGCTCAATAGCGAAAGAGGCGTTAATGCCCGCACCATTGACTTCTTCACCTTGCACATAAAGACGACGGACCGATGGACCCATTCCCTTAGGGCAAACACCGACGACATTGATTCCCTCTGGGAACGAAGCCTCAACATTCATCAGATGACCAAGCAGAAATCCGTGCGAAAGTCCGAGTGTAGTACCTGGTTTCAGGGCTTCAAAAATCTGTGGATATAGCTCGGCTTGTGCTGCATCTGAAATCAGTAAGAGAACCATGTCTGACTCGCGAATGACTTCGAACATCTCGCCCAGAGTCCCGTTCGACTCTGTAAAACCTTCCTTGCCGGCGAGCTCAATCGACGAAGAGTTTTCGCGAAGTCCCACCTTCACCTTGATATCAGTGCCTGCCAGAGAGTCTCGTAGATTCATCGCCTGCGCAGGGCCTTGAGAGCCCCAGCCGATAACTCCAATCTGGTAAATTCCTTCGAATGCTTTGGGCAATAATTCGAATAAATTTCGCCCGCCGCGCACGATCTGCTCTGTAACCCCGTCACCGAGGTCGAGTGTCTCTACTGGAAAGACCTTCGAGTCGAAGTTCAGTCCTAATGGCATCTTGCTACTCCCTCAGTGACCAGTTCACCAGCGACGCTCAACCTAAGGAGCACGCGGTAGTAATAAGTATCTTCGGCACGGTCAATCGATCCAATACTACGGCAGGTATTTCGCGCAATCGACCAACACGACAGTACCCATCCAACTACATGACCAACAGCGCCCTAATGTGGCCAATAGAGAGGAATGGACTAGGAGGGTGCTGAAAAGTTGTCACAACCGTGAAACTCGTTCCCAGAAAATGCTCTCCGGAAAAGAACTGCAGCGAGTAACAACACTACCGCAGCACTTCCGTATACAGCCTGTAAGGTAGCAAGACTAGCGAATGAGAGACCGATTAACGGTCCCAGTGCACTGCCGAGATCAAGGAAGGTTACATAACTGCTCATCACCGCCGAACGCCGTTCTGGTGGCGCAAGATCACCGGCTGTCGCTGACAAGATGACAGTCAGTGCCATCGCGGCCACGAAAGCAAGAAGAACACCTATTAGGATGGTGTGTAAGGACGATGCTATCGCAAGCAAAGTCAAGCCCAGAGCCCCAATCATGAAACCGCTACTGATCAGGGGCAATCTCCCGAAGCGGTCACTGAGATACCCGAGTAACGGTGCCAGTGGTAACCCTAAGCTCCACTGGGCAGCGAGTAGCAACCCAGTGATACTCGTAACTCCGACCGCAACACCCGCAAAAGCAATTTCTTGGCCAAATCGCTCCCCAAGAAAAAAACCAAGTGATGCTGTGACTAACCCGGAGAAAACCAAACCCGTGATCAGTCCACCACTGCCGGTGACGAGTAAACGGCGATCAGTGAGCACCACCACCAGACCTTCGCGAACACGAACTCCTACGTCCATACGATCTCGCTGATGGAACCGCTGGTCACGTGACGACAAAAACCAAAACATCCCCGTGACAGCCATCGTGGCCGCGAAAAGCGTCAACGTCAGACGGTGACCAAATAAATCCGTAAGCGCCGCTCCGATTAATGCTCCGAGGACACTACCCATCCGAATAATCGCCAAATAGACACCCATCAGGAAACCACGGTTATCGTCTGTTGTTTCATTCAAAACTGACCAAAATCCACCAAGCCTAAGGAGTGACCAACAAGCTCCCCAGGTGAGACGCGCTATCAAAAGCACGACAAATGCAGTAGCCCAGCCATAAATCAAGGTCACAATTACCGAAAGGAGGATCGCAACTGAAAATGGTGCTGCAGATCCAAAACGCTCAAATGCCATCGCGGCTAACGAGTTTGTCAGCAGTCGCACGAGACGATTCACAGATAACAACACACCAACAGCAGGGATAGATAATTTCCACGCATCGGGCTGAGAAGGCAGCACCGCATATAACATCGAATCACCTAAGAGTGTTGAAGCAATTACTAGCGCGACAACAAGGACGGAACTCGGGACCGTACCGATCTGTAGCAAACTGCGTCCGACAAAATTCTCGCTCACAAAGAAACGCTACCAAATAGCTAAACTGGCTTCAGATCGACAGATGGTATTTCTCGGTGAGTCGGAAAGCTACGATCTATGTCAATTTAAGCGACCACAAGCAATTATTCGATAGCAGCTTTAGTAGGCCAAGCGATCTGTCGTTCCTTGCGATCGCATAAGAGACTGTCACTAGACCGCTCGAAATGGCATAGTGCGCCAATACTTTCTCCCGGTGTCATCTACTGAAGACATCACCTACAAATGGAGTGCAAATTATGACTAGCATCGACCCGAACTCTCCCAGCCCACTTCTCGTCACTACGAATTGGCTGGCCGAACACTTTGAAAATCCAGACTTCGTATTGATCGACGCTGGTGAAGCCGACGCCTATCGTCGAGTGCATATTCCCGGTTCGGTCGGGTTACCTCATCCATACCTGAAAAGCCGTTCCAACCGGGCTCTGGTAATGCCACCTGAAGAATTCGAGCCACTGGCGCGTTCATGGGGGCTCTCCAACGATCAAGAAGTGATCATTTACGACGACAATGCGTCATTGCATGCAGCCCGTGCGTGGTGGGTGCTGCGTTATCACGGCCACCGAAACGTCAAGATCGTCGATGGTGGCTTAAACGCCTGGCTTGATGAAGATCGCCCACTAACTTCCCGCATTCCACGACCCAAGGCCGGCGATTTTACCTCGAACCTAGACTCTTCACAGAATTGCTCAATGGATGAATTGATGGAGTTAACGACAGATAGCTCTGACGCCTCACAGATCTGGGATACTCGAAGCGATGGTGAGTGGGACGGATCTGTCGATCGTGGTAACAAGCGTGTAGGTCGAGTTCCCGGCGCTATTCACCTAGAGTGGAGACATCTGATGCAGGGCCCACCTGCGCGCCGCTTCCGTCCGCTCGATGAGATACGTGCTCGGATAGAGGAAGCAGGTATCGATCCGGCTGCGCCGGCTATCACCTATTGTCAGTCCGGTATCCGTGGTGCATTCGCACCCTTCGTACTTGCGCTACTCGGAAATGATCAGGCCAGAAACTATGACGGTTCGATGGGAGAATGGGCAAATCAAGAAAACACTCCCCTCGAACTTTAAGCAGAAATGTGTGCAGTCGCTAGCAAAATAAACAAGTTACCCTCATTGCGTGCCTGTTCGTGGGTTCCTACCATCGTCAAGCACAATGAGCTGCAAAACCAACGCGTGCCAACCTTCGGAGGGGTCGCATAGAGGCCTAGTGCGGGCGCCTGCTAAGCGCTTATCCCTTCACGGGGATCGAGGGTTCGAATCCCTCCCCCTCCGCCATTACAGAATTCAGAACTCGGAGCAGTTATGGCAACTTTCCATATCTGGACCCTCGGTTGCCAGATGAACCAAGCGGACTCTCTAAAGCTCGCCGCTGGATTAAATCAACTGGGGTACAACGAAACATCGTCAGAGGACGATGCCGACCTATTCGTGATCAACACGTGCTCCGTGCGCCAACGTGCGGAGGACCGTGCTTATTCGAAATTGGGCGTACTCCGCAAGCAACGTGAACTCGGGAGAAAAATCCAAATCGCCGTGATGGGTTGCATGGTCGGCCCAAAAACGGATGACCTTGAGCACCGCTTCCCCGTAGTCGATGTCTGGGCACGTCCTCAGGAGTTCGACCCGATCCTCAACTTAGTGCAACGCGCCGGCACCAGTATCGACCGCGACATATCCGAAGGTGATATCGACAACACCCTGATTCAAATGAGTTCTACATTCGGAGTCCCCAACGGGCCGACCGCCTACGTTCCAGTGATACACGGGTGCGACAAATTCTGTACCTACTGCATTGTGCCGCTGCGTCGTGGGCGGGAAGAGTCACGTGCCAGTAAAGACATCTTCTCCGAAGTTCAGCACCTTGCCAAACATGGAGTTCACGAGATCACCCTACTCGGACAAACCGTTGAAGCCTACGGTCATGACCTAGAAAACGAACACTCAGATTTAGCAACACTCTTCGAAGGCATCGAAGCAATAGACGGAATCTTCCGTACGCGCTTCCTGACCTCGTACCCAAAGGACATGACTGATCGCATTATCGATGCCGTGGCTGATTTACCCAAAGTCTGCGAGCATTTTAATATCCCCGTTCAATCTGGTTCAAACTCTATGCTCGAACGAATGCGACGCGGCTATCGAGTCGAAGATTTCGAGGATCGAGTCGCAAAGATCCGTTCTCGCATGCCGAGTGCTGCAATTGCTACCGACGTAATCGTCGGCTGCCCTGGCGAAACTGCATCAGAATTCCAAGCGACAGTTGATCTACTCGAGCGCATCAACTTCGACGTGATCCACGTTGCCGCATACTCACCTCGACCAGGTACCTACGCTTATCGAAAACTCGAAGACGATGTCCCGAACGAGGTGAAGAAAGAGCGTCTCCACGTGATTGAGGGTATCCACGCTGGTTCTTCGCAGCGCATCAATCAACGTCTTCTCGGTGACACCGTCGAGGTACTCGTCGAGCGTGAGACAGATGGACGCTCAACAGGTCGAACTCACCACGGGCAACTCGTTCACTTTGATGCTGTTAATCGGATCGGCGATCTCGTTGAAGTAACTATTGACGAAGTGTCGCCATGGTCCCTTCGCGGTCGGGAAGTAAACGATCTGACCCTGCCTCTCGTCTGAGCGGCATAAAATGAACAAATCACCTACCGTTGCCACGATCGTCGCGATTTTCGCCGTCGCAGAGGGACATATGCAGGTATTGCTGGTCTCCCGCACCGGTGAACCAGCGGTAGGACAATGGGCCTTGCCCGGCGGATTTTGGGACGATAACGAATCATTAAACGCATCAGCGACGCGCAAATTGGTTGAAGAGACGGGGGCTACAGACGTCTACCTCGAGCAATTATTCACAACTTCAGGCCTTGATCAGACACAGGCAACTGTTGCCGTGGCTTACTTCGCGCTCGTCGAAGCCCGCAGCGTGAGGTTGAGAGAAGGAGAGGATTGGCGACCAGCGTGGTTCGCAGTCGACGATCTTCCACATCTCGCTTTTGATAACAATCGATTAATTGAACAGGCTGTCGCGCGTATCCGTGCCAAACTCGAATACACAAACATTGTATATGGCCTAATGCCATCAGAATTCACGGTCCGTGAACTACAAACAACCTATGAGGCGATCATGAATGGACCGCTCGACCGACGAAATTTTCGAAAAAAAATGACCTCAACTGGACTTATTGAACCAACGGGAGAGATGCGCCGCGAGGGTGCACATAGACCAGCACAATTATTCCGCTTTACTTCACGTGAGCAGGTCTTCCTATAGCCACCGAACCGAAGAGCGGACGCTACTGAGAACCACATCTCGGGGCACAGTGGCATTGACGTCCTTGCTTACTTGAAGTACAGTGCTCCTAAAGTTAGTTTGCGTATCTAATACACAAACTGTGGCATCTCTCACACACCCCACTAAGCTCAAAGGCATCCCTCGGGGCTGTGACGAAGCCACCACTGATCGAATGGACCCGTAATGACCACCAACATTCCTTCAGCGAAGCAACGAGCCAACCCTTATGTCGAGGTCGAGAAGATCCTCGCAGAGTTCAACACCCCACAGCTTCAATGCGAAACTGACACTGGCATTGACACCATCCCTCTTTCTTCCGAAGTCTCTTTTAACTCATGGCAACCAGACATCCCAGAGGAATACTGGAAGCTAGAAGTGAATGAACTCGTGCAGCGTGTCCGAGCCAGCCGTGAGCGACTTGGCGATCAGGTGGTGATTCTCGGGCATCACTACCAAAGAGAAGACATCGTGCAATTTGCTGACGAACGTGGCGACTCATTTGCTCTAGCGCAATACGCATCCGATCGAAGCGACTCACCTTATATCGTCTTTTGCGGCGTTCATTTCATGGCTGAGGCTGCAGATATTCTTGCTGCTCCCCATCAGCGTGTCATTCTGCCAAACATGGAGGCTGGCTGTTCGATGGCCGACATGGCTTCGCCGCCAGATGTTTATAGCGCTTGGCGTGAACTCGAAACTTTCTTTGGTAGCACCGCCGATATCATCCCTGTGACCTACATGAATTCTGCAGCCTCTTTGAAGGCATTCTGCGGCGAGAACGGGGGCGCAGTATGTACGTCTTCGAATGCCGTACAGGTACTCGAATGGGCCTTCGAACAAGGTAAGCGCGTCTTTTTCTTTCCTGACCAGCATCTCGGCCGGAATACTGGAAGCGAGATGGGGATTCCACTAGATGAGATGGTTCTTTGGAACTGGCGCAAACCTGCTGGCAATCTTGGCGATCTGAAGGAACAGGCACTGAGGGATTCGCGCATCATCCTGTGGCAAGGACATTGCTCCGTGCATCAGCGCTTTTCATTGCCACAGATGGAACAAACTCGGGCTCGTTTTCCTGAAGTAGAGATTATCGTTCATCCAGAATGTCGTTATGAAGTAGTTCAAGCAGCTGATGCAACCGGATCAACCGCCTTCATCGCCGAGTATGTAGCCAAAGCAAATCCGGGTTCGGTGATCGCTATCGGCACCGAAATCAATCTGGTATCGAGACTCGCAAAGGAGAATCCAGATAAGACTATCTTCTGCCTCGACCCGGTCGTGTGCCCATGTAGCACCATGTATCGAGTGCATCCTGCCTACCTCGCATGGGTAATGGAATCACTCGAACGTGGCGAAGTTATAAACCGCATTGAGGTCCCGAACGATACGAAGACTCACGCAAAAATCGCTCTTGAGCGAATGCTAGCGCTCAAGTAACTCTGCCGAAAAAACTGACACTCAGAATGTGTCTGTCGGTGTCAAAATGACCGATAACAGTAAATTTCACTTCGAAGCACGATACCCGCTACGTCATACAGACAGTTTTGGCGGAACACCATTTGTTCATGGTGGTGTTCTCCTTGCTCTTACCGAGATCGCTCTCAGTAAGTATGACGAGGTATCCCGGATACCTGCACATCGCGATGTGCTCAGGATGCAGAGCCACAGCCAAGTGCGCTACCGCTCTCCATTGAATTGGGACGATATTGCAGTAGTCCGCCTTCGTTGTACCAACCTGTCGCCAGGACGACTCGTCTTCGAAGCACGCGTAGATGCCGCTTCAGATGGTCGTATAATCGCCGAATTTACGCATCGATATGCGTACATCAACATCAAGACCGGACGTCCCGAAACACCAGAAGATTGGCACGCAATTGTGGAGGCGATCCTCAGCTACGATGACGCAGTCAAGATCGATAATGACAATGCTTAACACAGTCCTCTCGGATTCACTCGGTCTGGCTTCTACTTCATCTGTAGATCGAGTTGTAGTTGAACAGAATCCTCCGATGCACTTTCTGTGTGAAGGCACCGTTATTCACAGCTCTGAACTCAACCAATCGAATGTGTCCGAACTTCCATTCAAAAAACTGCGGCAGCAATCGCAGACATCGATTCAATTATCGATAGGCCCTCGATGATTCAACACTATGACTTGATCACAATCGGTTCAGGAATCGCCGGTTTGTATGCTTCCATTCAGGCAGATGAACGAGGCGCAAGTGTACTTCTGGTAACTAAGGACGGAATTGAAGAGGCAAGTACCCGCTATGCTCAGGGGGGGATTGCTGCCGCTGTCGGCCACAACGACACACCAGCTGATCATCTCCGCGACACGATTGAGGCTGGTGCAGGCCTCGTCGACGAAGAGGCCGCGCAAATTCTCGTTGATGGTGCTGCTGCACGAATCGCTGACCTCGTTCGATACGGCGTGCAATTCGATGCCGCAGACGGCGCAGTCTCTCTGACGACTGAAGCTGCACACTCTGCTCCCCGGATCCTTCACGCGCGTGGAGATCAAACCGGCCTCGAGATCGAGCTCTCACTTACCGCACTTGCCCGCCGCCAAGGCGTAACGATTCTTGAGCACACTC
>DKLZ01000074.1:11353-20953 GCA_002455955.1 Dehalococcoidia bacterium UBA6627 | reverse complement strand
AATTAGATTCCTGCCAAGCGCTGACACTTTCGAAACCCTCGATTACGACTTCGAAACCCTCGCCAATCGTTTTCGTGAAATGGCGTACCTCACCAAGGGTGTCCGTATTCGTTTTCTCGATCGCCGCGCCGAACCTCTTCCACGAGACATGACCTATTTTTTCGATTCAGGTGTTGAAGCTTATGTTCGTCATATCAACCGTGACAAAGGCCCCTTACATCCAGAACCTATATACGTTCTCGAGGAGCGCGAGGGCGTTCTGGTCGAAATTGCACTCCAGTACAACAATACCTATGGCGAGCAAGTCAACTCATTTGCAAATTGCATTAAAACCATCGACGGAGGTTCGCACCTAACAGGATTTCGTAGCGGCCTTACCAGTGTGCTCAACGACCATGCCCGGAAAGCTAAGATCCTCAAAGAAAACGACTCTAACCTTTCAGGCGATGATGTCCGAGAGGGGCTCTCAGCCGTAATCAGCGTAAAAATCGGCGAACCTCAATTTGAAGGTCAAACCAAAACTCGCCTAGGTAATCCAGAAGTGAAAGGTGTCGTTCAGTCAATTTTCGCATCGAAGCTTAGCCAGGCACTTGAAGAGAACCCACAAATTGCACGTCGCATCCTCGACAAAGCACTAACGGCCTCACGTGCACGTGAGGCCGCGCGCAAAGCTCGCGACCTAGTCCAACGAAAGGGAGTGCTGGAGGGTAGCACTCTCCCTGGAAAACTCGCTGATTGCTCAGAGCGAGATCCAGAACTATCAGAGATTTACTTGGTCGAGGGCGATTCTGCCGGCGGGTCAGCCAAGGGCGGGCGAGATCGACGAACTCAAGCCATCCTCCCTTTACGTGGCAAAATCATCAATGTCGAAAAAGCGCGTCTCGATAAGATGTTGGCTCACGAAGAAATCCGTACGATTATCACCGCCCTTGGTACCGGTTTCGGCGACGATTATGACTCCAGTAAACTTCGCTATCACAAGGTCGTCATTATGACCGACGCTGATGTAGATGGCGCCCATATCAGAACTCTACTTCTGACTTTCTTCTATCGTTTCATGCCCGAACTGATCGAAGGTGGACACCTCTTCATCGCACAGCCGCCGCTTTACAGCGCCACACGTAGTCGCAATGTGACATGGTTATTCACAGAATCCTCATACGACGAGTTCATCAATGAGCACAGTGGTGAGAAATTCAACTTTCAACGATATAAGGGCCTCGGCGAAATGAATCCTGAACAACTATGGGATACGACAATGAACCCCGAGTACCGATCTCTACTTCAAGTCACCGTGCACGACGGTGCTGTCGCAGATGACTTGTTCACACGTCTTATGGGTGATGAAGTCGCTCCACGTCGTGCATTTATTATGACAAATGCCCTGCAAGCCACTATCGACGCATAAATTGATCTAGGGCGGTCATAGCCGGCCGCAAATCACTGCTGCTCTTTCCGCAAACCTCTGCCTAAACTTGAGTACTGCGAGATGTCCCCGCACCATCGAACTACAATGACTATCACCCCTAGCGCCGTCGCACATCGCCGAGAACGCTGGCTCCTCAGCAATTCCCTGCGTGCAACAATCTTTCGTTGGCTCATGGGGCCACAAGGGCATCTGCTAGCTAATCACCCTCTCTATCAACTACCCGCCAGTTTGAAACTCACCGCTGAGACTAAGCTCCTCGACATTGGTTGCGGGCGCGGTACATTAATGTCTGTATTCGATGAACAAGTTCAATTCAGAGCCCCTCCGATTGGTATCGATTTATCACCGGAAATGTTGCGCTTGGGAGTGCAGGACAATCGCCACCAAGAATTCATCCGGGCGACGGCATCTATCCTTCCTTTCGAAGACCGCTCGTTTACATTCGTTACCTGTGGTTACGTAACTAAGCACCTCCAGGATGACGAGGTCTACTCTCTCTTCCGTGAGCTAAACCGGGTCTTAGCGCCGGGTGGCCTCGCTATGGTTTGGGATTTCGGGCCGACTGGCAATAACCGACTGGACCAGTGGAACGCGACCGTGCTGGGATCTTCAGTGGAGCGCCTACAACTGCGCTCCACTGAGACATTGATCTCTCTTGCTAGCGAGTGCGGATTCCTATTTACGCGGGATGCGGCTTTGGGTGCGTTTCTTATCCCTCCTATTCCAAGAGCGTCCATCCTTATCGGAATACCACCGGAAAATTTCGTTCAGTCTTCACCCTAGCTCGCGTAAAGTCCTAGCTCGTCAATCACAACTCGCACTCTCTTTGGTAGTAAAAAGTCTGTCGGTCGGCCATCACGCACAAGCTGTCTCAGCTTCGTGGAGGACACCCCTAATTGCGGCATTTCAATCAAATCAATTCGTTCTCGGATGCCGGGAAGCGCCTCCACCACAGCTTCCGGAATCGCAGCTGCGTTAGACCGTTGGGCAAGACCGAATCTGGCGAGTTCCATAATTTTCGCGGGATCTTTCCAGTGCGGAAGATCTGCTAACGCATCAGCTCCCAGAAGAAACCACCAGTCCCTCCCACGAGATTGAAGGTTTTCGAGTGTTTGCACCGTGAACGTTGGCCCTCCTCTGTCGATCTCGATCGAGCTCACTGAAGCCCACGGTAGGCCGTCAATCGCCTCCTCAACCATTCGAAGCCGGCTTGCGGATGGGGAAACTGGACGGCTGGCTTTCCGATAGGGATCTCCTGCTGGAACGAATAGCACTTCATCAAGCTTAAGCTCGTACCGAGCGATCGAGGCAAGTACCAAATGAGCAAGATGAGGGGGATCAAACGTCCCACCGATTAATCCTATCCTTCCTGTGGTCACATGTTTTCCCAACGAATAGTCACGTCGCCTATCCGGACAGGATCTCCTTTATCAATCCCGAGCCTGTTCAACGCGCGCGAGACCCCTAGGCGCTTAAGTCGATCAAAAAATTCCGCTCGTGGTTCACTCTCCGTTAGGTCGAGTGTCTCTGCTAACCATTCGGGGGTAGATCCCGTCACAATCATTCTTCCGTCCTCATCACTCGTAACCTCGAACCGCGCTCTTCGCGGTTCCGGATGAAGTATCGCGGGGTTCTCTAATTTTCGTTCCCTGACAGATCTATCTAGCTCCGACAGTAGTTGGTGTGCTCGCTGCGCCAACTGTCGTGTACCCCGTCCTGTCGCGGCAGCTATTTCAAAAGTTTCCCACCCAAGCTTTTCGATCTCATCAACTAGTAATTCCTGTCTTGCCTTAGCGTCCGGCTGGTCCAGTTTGTTCAGTGCTAGAAGCTGTGGCTTATCAGCTAATTTTTTACTGAATTCTGCAAGTTCGCGGTTCACCATCTGTAAATTACTTATGGGGTCGTCTTCTGACATATCAAGCACATGGATAAGCGCCTTCGTTCGTTCAATATGCCGCAAGAATTCGTGCCCTAGTCCAATTCCTTCGCTAGCCCCCTTTATCAACCCCGGCATGTCCGCCGCTATGAACGAATCGTATCCGACATCTACAACTCCTAGCTCCGGCTCTAGGGTGGTGAATGGGTACGCCGCAATTTTCGGCCGTGCTCTCGACCAATTAGATAACAACGTGGATTTCCCTGCGTTGGGAAGTCCGATCAATCCCACGTCAGCAATTAACTTAAGTTCAATTCTTACTCTACGTCGTTTTCCCTGCTGACCCCGTTGTGCGAATGTGGGGGCTTGTCGCGTCGAAGTAGCGAAACGTTTGTTGCCGCGCCCGCCCCTTCCTCCGCGCGCAACTAGGACCTGCGCCCCAATCTCATTGAGATCGGCTAGTTCGGTCGGAGAACTCGTCGTATTAAAACCCTCTGACGCAATGTTCCACACCACACTGCCACGAGGCACAGGTAGTTCTAAGCTCGCCCCCGCTGCTCCGTGTCTCTGATTCGGCCCCCCAGGCCTCCCGTTATCTGCATGGCGTAATTTTTGATCACGGTAGCGTTGCAACGTTGACATTCGCGGATCTGCGAAAATGATCACATCGCCGCCACGACCCCCATCGCCACCGTCGGGACCACCTTGAGGCACAAACTTTTCACGTCGGAAAGAGACGACACCGTTGCCGCCATTTCCACCAACTATTTCAAATTCGACAGCGTCGATCATTTAAATTCCTACTGTACACAGTATCGATGCTTCTTGGTTTGTTAATTGATGTAGGAGTTGGGTTGAGTAAAGAACATCCTATAGTAGTAGTAGTAGTGGGGAAGACGGGGACATCTCGAAGATTGTCAGTGCCTACGCGGGTTTTTTGACAGGGACAGCAGTAGATAAATGTGAATAAGGTGTCGAAGTAACCGAAAAGCATGGGGAGAGGATCGGTGTTGACGTGGGCAGAATTAAAATGAAGGAGGAGGAGCTCTTAGAAATAAAAAGCCCATCCACAATATCTAAAGGAGATACCAGCAAATTGTGCACGAATGATCGGAAAGGGAAGAGCTCAGGCCAGAGGCGCGCGAGCATCTATGCGTGCTCGTGCGGTGGTTGCCTCATAAGGAAGTTCCTGATTTCACTGAGTGCCTCCGAAGAACTAGAAGCGAATCCATGCTCGGCACCGATAAACTCTCGGTAAGTAATACTTTGTTGATTGGCACAAAGTGATGCCCAGTCAACATTGGGGAAAACGGTGTCCCCTGTTCCGTAGAGAACAAGTGCAGGCATCGTAAGGTTCGAGAATATTTCCGTAGCGTCCCAATCGAGGTAAGCGTTGTAGGTGCGGAGCTCGCCTGCGTATTTCTCGATCCGCTCTTCACGAGAGAGTTCTGCTAGTTGTAATCGAATTGCGGCAGCACGCGCCTCTCGTTCTCGACGTTCGGTTTCATTGATAGCCGGTCGCGAGTCAGCAAAGAGTTGTAACCCTACGGTTCCGCTTGAACGCCTAGCAGCGTATGCGGATTCCGCACCATCCGTTTCAAGTAAGGCGATCCTTTCTTGAAGACGGGCTTTGATATCCAGATCCTTTGTGAGCCAAGGTGCCGTGTCAGTAATAATCAAGCTGGCAGCGAGGGTTGGGTTTGAAAGTCCGAACTGCATCGCGATTGGCCCTCCAGCAGAAGTGCCCCAAATATGGGCCTGCCTATGGCCGAGGTGTCTTAGCAAAGCGGCGATGTCAGCTGCGAATTGCTCCATTGTGTGTTCGGTGGTGGGGAAGCTCGAGCGTCCGGATGAGCGTCGATCGTAAAGCACAACCTCAAAATCTTTACTGAATCCATCGAGCCAATCGGGAGCCGAAGGAGCTCCTCCTGTTCCTAGGCCGCCATAACCACCGTGGACAAACACGAGCGGAAACCCTTTTCCATAAGTTTCGTAGTAAATTTCGATTCCGTTTATTTCAGCAGTTGGCATTGTGTTCCCATCCAGCAAACAATGAAAGTAATCCTTTGCTCACGGCATGAAGTACTAGTGATTGAAGGCTAATGAATTATGTATCTACCCAACGGGAACTGTCATGAGCTGTCGGGGGTGGTAGTTCGTCTAACTCGTCATCGGTAAAGGGGAGCCGGTGCGGTTCAAAAGGTCCATGACTACGCATGATATCTGCGAGACGGTTAGCTTCTTCGCGAGCGCCATCGAATGAAGGGTCGTCAAAAAGATCTCGAGAATCATGCAGTTTTCCGAGACTGACCTCGATATTCAACGAGACTACGCGTGGAGGGCCGTCGAAGCGTGCGGGCGAGGCATCTGTGAGAGCGACGGGCATCCAAGGTCCGAGATGTGAGGCGCGAGCAAAACCTTCCACTAAAGAGGGCACAGCAAATGGTTCGATAGCTTCCCCCACCGTTGGTAGACCTCCATCACAACGGACGATTGCGAGGGGGTGTTGGTGGCCCGCCATCCCCGGTAATTCTAGTAATCGATCGATCGATGCGACAGCGGCGCTATTGTTAGTCGCGCGTGGAATAACACGGTGTACGACAAAGCGCCCCGGCGATCCAATATGGGCGAGCATGCCGTAGAGCTCCTCGGGCAGTGTAAATATTGCCTTGCGTTGCTCGAGACTGTCGTGCACCTCAAACAAGCTCCCTTTCCCCAGAGATTCGGAGAGTATGAGCCCGGAGGTATTAAATGGATCGGCAAAAATTCGATAAAGGGGAAGATTAAACGAACCAGTAGCAGTGCTAACGCCAGCGAATGCGATTAAAGATTCATGAGGGCGTTCGTAGATAGATAATTCACAGCAACTAATTCCGGAACCGTCTAATTGACCTGGAAAATCTTTAGTAGCGAGGGCTTCTGGGGCACCAATCTCAATTGCCTCCCACGCTAGTTGGTGAATTGAAGGGCTGCGCTCACCTTGCGTATGGGTGAATAGCATCCAAAGGCCTTCACCTAACGTGCGCACTTGTGCGTCGAGTATGTCGCCCTTTGCGAGCGCTTCCTCGATTCGCCCCCGAGCACTTTCGGAGTCTCCAGCTATCGCCGAAATTGCGGTTAGAGTCAGTTGCAAGCTAGCTCCATAGTGCTTCATTGATTTCATCGACTACGGTGGCATTTCCGATGTATAGCGGAGTGCGTTGGTGGACTGAGCTTGGAATGAGATCGAGGACGGGCACCGTGCCTGTACTTGATGCCCCGCCAGCTTGGGCAGCGATGTACGCAAAGACGGCGGCCTCGTAAAGCACACGAATTTTGCCGTCGGGGTTCTGAGAATCATCCGGATAGAGGAAGATCCCTCCACGGATTAAGTTGCGATGAAAGTCAGAAACCAAGGAACCGACATATCGCAATGAACGATTCTTACTAGCAACACCGACTGCTCGTCGTACAGGAGGGTTCCAGCGATTCTCATACCCTTGATTAACGCTGTAATACTGGCAGCTTTCAGGGATCTGAATTGATGGACGGGTGAGTTCGAATTGCACGCTTTCTTCGTTAAGAGTGAATTCTTGCACAAGGCCGGGGGTAGCAAGCACGAGCACAGTACTTGAACCATAGAGGACATACGCGGCAGCAATCAGTTCGCTACCGGATCGTAAAAAGGGAGTTTCGCCTTCTAGAGCTGTTTGCGAAGGCGTCGGGAAAACCCCCACGATAGAGCCGATCGTGATAGCGATATCCGCATTCGAGCTACCATCAATAGGGTCTAGAACGCACATGAATGAAGAGGCAGGGTTGGTGACCTCGAAAAACTTGGGCTCGTCGAGCTCTTCGCAAACGAGACCAGCAACAACTTTGCTGGACGCGAAAGCCTCGACGAATCGCTCGGTGCCGACAATGTCTAATGGATGTACGAGTTCTCCATGCACATTACGCACACCTGGTGAAGCTGGTTCTGGTAGCAATGGGCCGGCTCGAACGCTCCGAGACACCTCGCGAGAGGCCGCGACAACTGCTTCAAGGACTTTTCCTAAAGTAGGGTTGTTGATACCTGAGACAGGGGCAGCGATGCCTTTCACGGATTCCACCATGCGTAGCCCCTAAACTCTGACAACGCTACTTCACATGACACGCCGTTGGCGATAGCTGTAAACCGGCTAATCGGTGCGGCGTTTGTCTAAGCGAGACGAAGATACCATCGTGCCGGACACAGGGGCGCCTTCGGTGGTCGAGAACGTGTCTAAAGTGCGCTAAGGATCTCTCGGAGTGCTGAGATTGTTGCTTCGGCAATTGGGCGCGATTGAGCCTGTACATGCCAGTCTAGCTCCTTAGAACGTTCGATAAATTCCTCCAGTTCAATAAGCATCGCATTCGCCTCTTCACGGCTACTAGTGGTATTCGATGTTCGGAATCCTTGTAAGCGACGTCGACCGGCTTGACCGCCGCCGGCACTAGCCCTGTCTCGGAAGGCGCTTCCACAGCCGGCTGCAAATAACATCCCTCCTAAAGGGCTTGCCACTGGTGGTACTCCTGCGGACAGGGCTAGCTCTGTGGTCGAATGGATAGGCGATTCATACTCGACAACTAGACTCCCCCCAGGGGGAATAACACTACCGAGCGCCTTGATCACCTCGAGCGTAATTTCCTCTTCAAGATCAATATATCGCCCATCTGTCAGGGGTAGATGGGCGATAAAGCGTGTTATTTCGATCCAATTGGGCTGATGGACATTGGAAAGGTCGTAGTAGCCAGTTACAACGGGAGAGATTGTTGTTCCGAATTCACTACTTTTAAGGAGTAGTCGAAATTGGCCAACTCCACCTCGAGCGCGGCGTCCGTGCTCTGCGATTAGCCACACTCCCTTCGCTATTTCATGATAAGCAAGGGATGAAAGTGGGTGGGCCGATTCTGCGACAATCGGAAACCAATCTTGGCTGACAGAAATACTTTTTGGCATTGACTCTGACATTAGCAGAGCGCGCAAGGCTTGGATCCGTACACTGACTTTAATGACGGCTGCACCTGATAGCAGAGAGCTTGTCGATTACGTTGCGGCCGCGCGGCGTATGCTCGCGCGCGGCGGTTACGAACTTAGTGGTCAGATTGTGCAGGCGGAGCGCTGGGGTATCTCTCATATTCAAGACTATCTGGAAACACATAGTCATCCTGAGCGACGTTCGACCGTTCACATAGCAGGATCTAAAGCTAAAGGGTCGACCGCGATCATGACCGAGGCCTTGTTACGTGCGGCGCTCCCGGTGAGTGACGGTTCAGCAAGAACAATGCTGTATACATCACCAGATCTGCACTCGGCACGAGAAAGGATCGTTCTCGAAGGGAAAGTAATTTCGGCAGGCAGGTTTGCCGCATTGGCGGATGATTTACTTGCAGATCCAATGACAGAGGGCTGGTCATATTTTGAATTGTTAACAGTAATGGCATGGCAAGCAGCTGAAGAAGCAGCGTGTCGCTGGCAAGTAGTAGAAGTTGGTCTAGGCGGTCGCTTAGATACAACAAACGCCATTCTCGAAAAGGCAGTTTCCGTAATCACGCCGATTGATCGCGAACACACGGCCATCCTAGGGCACAAGATCAGCGAGATAGCAGCTGAGAAAGCGGGCATTCTGACTGGACCCTGTGATGTTGTTGTAGCGCCACAGCGAGCGTCAGCCATCGATGTGATTAGGGCTGTTGCTGAAAAGGCAGAAGTTAGAGTGCACGAGGTCGCCGAGGAATGTGCACTACGGATAACTTCTCAATCAGTTGACCAGGTTCAATTCGATCTTCGAACACCAAAAAGAACCTACAGGAAACTGAAACTTGGAGTTATGGGGGCGCATCAAGTCGAAAATGCCGCAGCTGCAGTCCGAGCAGCAGAACTTGCACTTGAATCCGAACAACAGGAACTTCAAGAGGAAATTGTGCGGCATGCTCTATCAAACGTTCGGCTACCTGGGCGGGGTGAGGTGATAGGGCGAGACCCCTTGATGATTGCTGATGGTGCACATACACCGCTTGCAGCCAAGCGACTTAAACAGTCACTCGACAATTCAGGTGTAGCGAAAGGGCGTGTATTTGTTCTCGGTTTTCTAGAAGGAAAAGAGATGAAGGATATTGCACGGCCACTTTTTGATTCACAGGACCAAGCCTTGGTTACACTTCCTAGAAGTGCTCGTGCAGTCGACTTAGCGGATGCTGTAGACGAGGTGGCCTCGCTTGGTATACCAATAAAAACAGCACCGGATGTTGAGACTGCAATGACTCGAGCCACATTAATGGCAGGGGGAAAGGG
>DKLZ01000074.1:0-11045 GCA_002455955.1 Dehalococcoidia bacterium UBA6627 | reverse complement strand
CGAGCCACATTAATGGCAGGCGAAAAGGGTGTAGTGGTGATTACAGGAAGCATGAGAACTGTTGCTGAAGCTCGAGAGGTCAAACTTTTTGTGACTGGCGATAGGGCTTTAGGATTGCGGTAGGATCGTACTGTTGAGGCTTGAAGATGGAGAGATATCACGTCGAATAAACGTCGACGCGTTGTAATTACCGGACTCGGTGCGCTCACGCCGATAGGCAACACCGTGGACTCGTTTTGGGCTGCAGCGATTGCAGGTCAGTCCGGCATTCGACCATTCTATGAACTAGATGCCAGCGGATATCCATGTCAGGTAGCGGGCGAAGTACTTGACTTCGATCCTATGGCGTATATGGATCATCGTTCTGCTCGGCGGATGGCGAGATTTTCACAATTTGCAGTGGCGACAGCGCAACAGGCTGTCGAGCACGCGAAACTTGACCTCAAGACGATCAATCGAGAAAGGGCAGGCGTTGTTATTGGAAACGGAGGTGGCGGGTATCCGAATGTTGAATTCGCAAACAGAACCATGCTTAGTCGCGGCGGTATGAAACTTGATCCGCTTTATGTTGCGAAATGGCTTCCAAATATGGCTGCTGCCAATGTCACAATTCAGCTGGGATTGAATGGTTTCACGAACACCGTTGTAACCGCCTGTGCGTCCGGCACCCAAGCGATCGGTGAAGCCGTAGAGGTGATTCGTCGAGGCGCGGCCGATCTAATGCTTGCTGGAGGTACCGAAGCTGGTATTTGTGAGCTGGGGCTGGCTGGATTCGCAGCAATGCGAGCACTGAGCACTTCGTTCAATGAAGATCCAGGTCGGGCATCACGACCTTTCGATCGGGATAGAGACGGTTTTGTGCCTGCTGAAGGTGCGGGCATGGTCCTACTAGAGACACTTGAGCACGCATATTCACGCAACGCGAGACCGCTTGTCGAAGTGATTGGCTATGGGGCCACTGCAGATGCGTCCTATCTCGTTGCACCATCGGAAGACGGGGCAGGTGCAGCTCGTGCCATGCGGACTGCGATTAGCGATGCGTCGATCGACTCGGCGGAGATTGATTATATTTCAGCGCATGCTACCGCAACAGAAACAGGCGATATTGCTGAGACCAGAGCGATAAAAGCTGTATTTGGTGAGCGAGCCTATCGAATACCAGTGACTGCCCTAAAGTCACAGACCGGTCACCTGTTGGGTGGTTCAGGTGGAGTCGAAACTGTTGCAGCCGTGCAGACGATCCTCAATCGGCAAATCCCGCCCACCCTCAATCTGGATAATCCAGGTGAAGGATGCGATCTAGATTACGTTCCGATAAAAAGTCGTTCCGCGAATATTCAAACGGTAATGAACAATTCATTTGGTTTCGGTGGTCAAAACGCAGTGCTGATACTCCAGAGGTTTCAACCATAGGAGTTGGTTTCTTTACTTAAGGCAAATAGCAGTACAGAAGTCGCGATTATCCAGCCATGGGTAGCGACTGAACCATTCCGTCGAGGAGCACCTCGAGCGCCATCGTATGCGCACACGCGCCTTCATGTTGGAAAAAATCACACTCACACTGCCAGTTACCCGCATGGAGTGTGACCGCATGGTCATCGTTGTTACCGTGAATCGTTACACGCAAATCTTCAAACTGGAACCGGTCGCGTTCCGCAGCATAGCGGTGAGCCTTGTCGATCTTTCCAATCATGCCTGAGTACATCGTGCCTCCTGCCAGTGGGCTGGTACTTGCATTAGAGCCTTGTTAAAGAAAACGGCGCCGTGTGAAACCACGGCGCCGTTATTTGAGGTTCTCCATACAAGGTGATCCATAGAGGGACAGTAGATCGCATTGATCGACCACGTCAACTAATTGCTCGAGTTGGCTAACAATTTGTAATGTGAATGTTGTTTTGGAGGAGTGACCGAAAGTTTTCATAGATGAGGTGTGAACGTTTCGTAAAAATCTATAGCAACTATGCCGATCGAACATTGAGGCGAAGGTTATTGAAGATGCATTGGAGCGAGTGCTTCACGATCATTTAGTAGTGGGCTTATCATCGGCACTGTTCATCGAAGTCTACTTTGATGAACTTCAACTTCGATCAGGATAAGTGAATGACCAATGAACGAGCGCGCCGTATCGCTGACCCTCCCGCGGAAAATGCACATGTGGCATTCGAAGAGAACCGATCGGAGAAAGCTTTGCCGGAACCGACCACTTCTCCAGCCAGAGAATTGATGGATGATAGTGCAGAAGGCGTCGATCGAGATTTCGCAGACGCCGGTACCAGGACCACTTCTGAGCCCGAGTCCCGTATGCAATTACTAGAAGCTCTTCTGTTTGTTGCAGGCGAACCAACTTCGACGTCAACCCTTGGGCGGGCTCTTGATCTAACGCCATCTCAGGTGAGGAATGGACTTGATGATCTAGCGCAGAAACTTCACAGAGGAACAAGTGGATTGCGCCTTCAGCAAGGACCCGATGGTGCGCAACTCGTAACGGCGCCAGAGGTCGCTTCAGCGGTCGAGCATTTTCTTGGCTTAGAGGCAAATCGCCACTTGTCGGATGCCGCTCTCGAGACGCTCGCGATCGTCGCATACCGTCAACCGGTTACTCGACACGTGATAGATCGGATTCGAGGTGTAAACAGCGATGGCGCGATCTCAACGCTTCGTAGACGTGGATTAATCGAGGGCGTTGGTCGAGCGCCAGGGCCAGGGCGACCACTCCTATTCTCTACGACCCAGCGCTTTCTGGAACATTTTGGGTTGGAGCGCGCTGATGAGCTTCCGCCGCTACCGGACGACATTGCACTGACGACCGAAACACAAGGTCCGCAGCTAGCGCTCGGTGTCACTGGCAGTGAAGAAGGTGCCATACCCGAGAAGGTTGTCGCGGACGATATTGAGGTAAGTTCCTCTGACATCAGTTCAGAAATTGTGATAAGTGGGAGTCTCGAGGATCTGAGCCGCGCGGCGAATTCTGCATTCGGCACATCATTCGAACCACCAGAAGGCGCTGCTATCGAGTAGTCGAATGATAGTAATCAGTGTGGTGATGACGCTGCGAATTCCGCAAGCGCGTTCAATCAAGAACAAACGATCGGTTGTTCGGTCCCTTGTTCAACGCCTTCAGCAGCGTTTTAACGTAACTGCGGCAGAAGTAGAATTTCAAGAAAATCAACAGTTGGCTCGAGTTGGGTTCGCCGTTGTTTCAGGATCTGCTTCAACGGCACGGCAAGTCGCTCAACAGGCATTTCATTTTGCAGAAAGTACTTTGATTGGCAGGGCTGAAATCATTGATCTCTTTCGTGACGAACAAGTCGTTGCTCGCTGATCGATGGTGGCTTTTCTAGAAATCCAAGATGCAGTGATCGCGACACGGAAAATATGGAAAACAAAACACTCAACACTCAACACTCAGGTCAGGGTTTGTGAAAATCCAACGGTGAGCACAGTAAATCGTAAGGCAGTGCACCTTCAACACGTACGTCAACCATCGAACCAGGTTTGAATTCGCCTTTGACGAAGGCTAGACCGTCGACTTCGGGTGCATCGCGGTATGTTCTCCCAATAACGACTGGTGAGCCATCAGCCGACGTTGTTGGTTCAGCTGATTCCACTAAAACCTTCATCTCTTGGCCGATCATTTCACGGTTCTGGTCATGAGAGATCGATTGGGCGAGTTCCATCAAGCGGCCGTAACGTTCGATTTTCACAGCTTCAGGTACTTGCTCTAGTAGTGTGGCGGCGGGGGTCCCCTTTTGCGCTGAATATGTGAAAGCTCCAATATGATCGAACCGCTGTTCCTCGATAAAGGTCAGTAATTCCTCGAATTCAGAATCAGTTTCGCCAGGAAAGCCAACAATAAATGTCGAGCGTAGGACCACATCCGGAATCGCTTTGCGGATGTGATTGATACTTTCACGAGACTTGTTGACAGTCGGTCGTTTCATGCGACGTAAAACGCTTGGCGATGCATGCTGCAAAGGCATGTCTAGATACGGCACGACATTAGGCAGACGTGCCATGGTTTCAGCCAGTAGACGAGTCACACGACCTGGATAAGCGTACATCAAACGAATCCACGGCAAGTCGGGGACAGCTTCGGAAAGTTGCTCAAGTAGAGTTGCTAGCCCCTCACGATCTCCTTGATCTTCACCGTATGCGGTTGAGTCTTGGGCTACGAGAACAAGTTCACGCGTTCCGTCCCGGGCATGAGCTTTCGCTTCAGCAATCAAACGACTTACGGTATCGGAATGCATTGCGCCTTTAATTGTAGGAATGATGCAGAATGTGCATGGGCGGTCACAACCGTCGGAGATCTTGAGATAAGCGCTCGGCTGTTTGATATTCGTGAACTCAGGCTGTGGTATGTCAAAGTTTGCACTTGCTGGACCAACAGATGCAGCCACTGCATCCCATTGCTCTGCTCCAAACGTTGCATCGACGTTTGGGATCGTTGCACGCACTTCTGCCTCGGCGATTTCAGTAAGGCATCCGACCACGTAGAGCTGTTGGCCTTTACGGCGGCTTGAGTCGAGATCGCGGATTACTGAGATTGACTCATCCTTTGAAGCGTCAATGAATCCGCATGTGTTGACGATCAAGAGTTCGGCCTCAGTAGGATCTGCAGTTGATAGATGACGTCCAGATCGCAGCGCCTGTTCCAGCCGCATTGAATCTACGGTGTTCTTAGCGCAGCCGAGTGTTGTGAGGTGGTATTTCACGTTCCTAGTGTCGGTGCGAGTGAGTGGCGAAGCAAATCAAGTGCAGGCAAGACATGTTCAGACCTCATCTTTTCGGTGAGCCTGAGGAAATAACTAACGTAACCGGTTCACCAGGAGAGATCGCTGCTTTGGGCTCAGGTGCCTGCTGGAATATCTGGCCAGCTGGGACGCGTATGTTTGCAGTTTCTATGATCTGTATTTCTAAGCCAAGCTCTTCGAGCAATGCGATTGCAGTCACTCGGTCCACACCTGTGAAATCAGGAATCGTGCCATCAGCGAAGGGGGGAATTTGGTTCGAGATCCTTGACTCATCTTCGACATTAGGAAGCTCGGGTAAACCTGTACCCCCTCCGAAGCTAGGTGCGTTCCAAAGTACGAGCGCAACGGATAGCATGACACCAAAGAAAAAAATGACTAGGCGACGATCGAGTGTGGGCAATTTTGAGGATGGCGTACGACGTAAGCCAGGGATCGGTTCAAGGCCGTCTGGGGGTGGGAGTGAGTCAGGCATCGCCATCACGGCTTCGGCTGGGTCCATATCGAGGTAGTCTGCATAACTACGCATGAAACCGCGTGCATATACGGGCGCGGGCAGCACTTGATATTGACCACTTTCGAGAGCCTCTAGGTAATGACTGTTAATGCGCGTGTCACGTTCAGCTTGCTCGAGGGTAAGTCGCTTTGACGCGCGAGCATCTTTGAGTCGAGCACCGATAGTGCGCGAAGGCGTTCGCCCAGGTGAATCTCCAGGAAACTCGAGCGGATCGAGTTGAGTCATCGCAGTACTAAAATTTCATTGTGGCGAAGGTGTAACATCCCCTGCCTCCGAGTGAGAGGGGCATAGTGTAGCGGTGTATTCGTTGGGCAGGCTACGAACCTGATTATTCCTTTTGGGCCTGAAGAGCCTTCAAGCTTTTCACGAGGCGGGATTTGCTACGAGAGGCGGTATTCGGATGAATGATATTTCGTCGCGCAGCGCGATCGAGGGCACTCTGCGCTTCACGAATGCGGTCCGCAGCATCTGAATCGCCAGCTTCGATTGCCTCGCGCGCATCTCTGACCGCACGTGCAGCACGAGTTCGGAATGGTTTGTTGCGCTCATTACGACGATGGTTTTGACGCACCCTCTTGCGAGCAGACATAGTGTGAGCCATAAGCCCTCGACTTCGGAACTAGTTCGGATATTTTGAGTCGAACGGACAATTATCGTAGCGGTGACACTCGAGAACGTCTATCGTTCTTTTATGGCCAGTGAGCCGCACCCTGGTGGCGCTCGATCTACGCTCAGTGGATTCAGGCGATTTTTACAACGTTCCAGTGGAACGGGAGTCGCGAAATCCAAGAGTGGCGATGGGTCAGATCCCGGTGGCCTTGATCGGAATGGCGCCTCAGCAGCAATTTTGGGTGCCGCCGGCATCGTCGCCCTAGGTTTCATCGGGTCAAGAGTGCTTGGTTTGTTGCGATCTGTTGCGATTGCTGATGGTTTTGGTACCGATCCAGAACTTGGAGCTTACTGGGTCGCGTTTAGACTGCCTGACCTTGTTTTTCAATTGCTAGCTGGTGCGACTCTTTCCGCAGCATTTATTCCTGTGTTCAGCCGGATAGCCATACATCAAGGGCACGAGCGATCTTGGTTACTCGCCTCGCGGGTGCTCAACTTGATCAGCGGAGCGACTGTTGTAGTGACGGTGGTAGCTTTTATTTTCGCTCCTCTGCTGGTGCCGCTTTTAGCGCCAGGTTTAGGTGAGGCGAGTGGGCGCGAGGCTGAGCTCGAGAGTCTAGCGGTCGAGTTGACGCGACTGATGCTGCTTTCTCCGATCATGTTTGGCATCTCCGGCATGTTAACGGGGATCCTTAATGCGCGTCAGCATTTTATTGCTCCTGCGATCGCTCCTATGATCTATAACGCATCGATTATTTTCGGGGCGATTGTTTTGACCAAGCCATTCGGTTTGCACGGACTTGCTTGGGGGGTAGTAATCGGATCGGTTGGCCACCTGCTAGTTCAAATTCCCGCACTGCGCAGCGTGGGCATGCACTGGTCATTTTCAATCAATTTGAAGTCGGTGGCGGTGCTTGAAGTGCTTAAGCTGATGGGGCCACGTGTGATTGGGCTCGGTGCGTCGCAAATCAACTTTTTAGTACTAATTTTCTTCGCATCATTGGTATCAGACGCAGCCATTAGCGGGGTGAACTACGCATTCTTGATAATGATGATGCCGGTTGGCGTTGCTGGGATGTCAGTTGCGACGGCTGCGTTTCCGACATTTTCTCTGCAAGCTGCCGCTGGTCGTCGTGACATTCTTCGTGAAACAGTGTGGCGTTGGTTGCGAGCCACACTGTTTCTTGCTGTTCCCGCATCAGCCGGTCTAATTGTGCTAGCTGAGCCGGGTGTGCGTTTGCTCTTCGAACGAGGGGCATTCGATAACGAATCGACGCAGTTGGTTTCAGGCGCTCTCGTAATTTTTTGCGTTGGTGTGTTCGGGCATGCTGGAATCGAAATCCTCAGTCGTGGTTTCTATGCACTCGAGGACACGCGGACGCCTGTACAGGTTGCGGTGGCAGCAATGTTGTTGAATCTCACACTCGCGTTTCTATTAGTAGGCCCTCTAGAGCTTCGCGGTCTCGCCGTTGCGGCATCTGTCACGGCAACCTTCGAATTTTTGACGCTGATCGTACTTTTGAAAAAACGACTGGGGGGATTCGATCCAGAAGGCCTTAGCGCGTTTTCAGTGCGCCTTATCCTTGTTACAGCAATGATGACTGGCGCCATGGTGCTCATGCGCGTGCTACTGATTGCGACAGAAGTTGGCTTCGAAAGTGCAGGAGGGGCTCTCCTCACGGTGATCGTGACTGGATTAGTTGGGTTGGGGACATTTATTGCGGTTTCGTTGCTGCTTCTTCGTGAGGAGTATCGCCGAACGCTTTCAGCACTGCACCGCTAGTCAAGCAAGAAAAATTCCAACAAAGCTTATTCAAGTAAGCGAGATCAAGCGATGTATCAAGATTCGAGCATGCGCTAGTATGATGAACTTGCCCCCAAGCACTACAAGGGAGCTAGATGGAGTCGTGGCGGCACTGCGTGTGCTGTCGCTGTGGCGCGCTACCGATAGAGAGTGGCAAAGGAGACGAGATGGCTTTCCAAGATAGAGAGTTGGCGTGTCGCGATTGTGGAGGCGGGTTCGTTTTCACAGCTGGTGAGCAAGAGTTTTATTCCACGAAGGGCCTGGAGCACGATCCTGTGCGCTGCCCGAGCTGTCGAGCAACCCGCAAGATGATGCGTCCTGAGGATCGTGATTTCGCGCCGGCTTATGGTGTTTATGCATCTTGGGGAGGGCGTACCCCTCGACAATTGCACGTTGCTAGTTGTGCACAGTGCACTGGGATGACAGAAGTACCGTTTCGGCCGCGAGATGATCGACCTGTGTACTGCTCTGATTGCTATGGCGATTTGCGCAAGAAACAGGAAGCTCAAGAAGCAGCGGAGGCTGCGGCTGCGGCAGCACGTATCTCAGCATCGGGTGATCGTGTTCTTGACTTAGAAGATGCTGAGGAAGAGGAAACAGAAACTCTAGACCCAGCAATTCTTGGAGAAACAGCAACGAAAACAGCAGAACCAATGACTGAGCTCGGAAGCACTATCGAAGTATCGTCTGTGAGAGAGGACTAGTTGCGATTGCGGTGTGTACCAGAGTTAGGAGCACGCTCTCCTATTTGGCGGTTGGGCCCCTAACGTAAAAAGGGGAACAATTATTGATCGACGTAATCTCTTGAACTTGCACCGTGCCCGGGAGGCATTTTGTGGAGATCATAGGGGTTTCAGGTATGTAGTGAGAGCGCCTCGCGCGCTTTTTGGAACGGATTCGAGCGGATGACTTCATTTGAACCGATTGCTTCTAGAGTCTCATTTTCTGAGCTTGAGGTGTCGATTCTTGATTTCTGGCGCGATCAGAGAATTTTCGAACGTAGTATCGATGAACGACCTAACCAAAAGCTCTTTTCGTTCTATGAGGGTCCTCCGACGGCCAATGGGAATCCTGGGATTCATCATGTACTTGCTCGTGCGTTTAAGGATGTGGTTCCGCGATACCGAACTATGCGTGGCTACCGTGTACCGCGCAAGGGCGGCTGGGACACCCACGGCCTTCCTGTGGAACTGGAAGTTGAACGAGAGCTGGGTTTAAGCACAAAGCGCGAGATAGAAGCATATGGGGTTGAAGCATTCAACCAGAAGTGTCGTGAATCCGTGCTCAGCTATGTTGATGAATGGGAACAGATGACCGATCGCATCGGCTTCTGGATCGACATGAACAACGCTTACATAACCTACACAAACGACTACATTGAAACCGGTTGGTGGATTTTCAAGCGACTTTGGGACAACGAGTTGATGTTCCAGGACTTCCGTGTAACTCCGCATTGCCCACGCTGTGATACCAGTCTCTCAAGTCATGAGATAGCACTTGGTTATGAAGAAGATACGCCGGATCCAGGTGTCACCTTAAGATTTCGCCTCATCAGTGATTCGAAAGCATCCGAGTTACTTCGACTCAATGAAGCAGTCCCCACCTCGTTTCTTGCCTGGACGACAACACCGTGGACATTATCGGGGAACACCGCTCTCGCAGTATCCCCTGAATCTGAATATTCGCTGGTCGCGCTCGACAGTGAGAACGCAGGATCGGAAAGGGTTGTTGTTGCTAGTTCACTTGTTGAGAGTGTTACTCGTGGTGAAGGAATCATTCTCGACACCTTCTCCGGTGCGGAGCTTGTAGGGCTTGAGTACGAAGCGCTCTACCCAAAGGTAACTGAATGGGTTGAGCCGTTGAGATTTGTTGCGGGTCGTACACAGCGGTTGAAGGATGGCGATACGGCCCCTTCACGACGTGTAATCGCGTCGGATGAAGTTACTACCGATGAAGGTACTGGAATCCTTCATGTGGCCCCTGCGTTTGGCGAAGCAGATTATTTGATGGGTCGGACCGAAAGCCTACTTTTTCTACAACCGGTGCATTCCGATGGAACAATGATCGGTGGCCCTGCTGACGGATTGTTCGCTAAGGACGCGGACTCGTTAATCAGTACCGATCTTGAGCAACGCGGCTTGCTGTTTAAGACAGAGACGATACAGCACACATACCCATTTTGTTGGCGTTGTGGGACGGCAGTTCTCTACTACGCGAAGCCTTCGTGGTATATCCGAACAACGGCCATCGTCACGGAGTTAGTTGAAAATAATCAGCAAATCCACTGGGTGCCAGAGAACATTAAGGATGGACGTTTCGGAGAGTGGCTTCAGGGAAATGTTGATTGGGCGGTTTCTCGCGAGCGCTATTGGGGGACTCCACTACCCCTCTGGATCTGCGAAATCTGTGAGCATGTTGATTGCGTTGGTTCATTTGAAGAGTTACGTAGTCGAGCGCGACCAGACACTGCTGACGAGCTTGAAACTGAAAATGGCTTTGATCCACATCGTCCGTTTGTCGACAAAGTGCAATTCGACTGTTCGCTTTGTAACGGAACTATGCGCCGAACTCCAGAAGTTGCAGATGGATGGTTCGATTCCGGGGCGATGCCGTATGCACAGTGGCATTTTCCTTTCGAGAACCAGAGCGTTTTTGAAGAACGTTTCCCTGCGGATTTCATTTGTGAGGCTGTAGACCAGACTAGAGGCTGGTTTTACACACTGCACACACTGGCGACACTTCTTCAGCGCACAGGGGACACCTCTAGAGGCATCTCATTCCAGAACGTGATCAGCCTGGGGCATATTCTCGATAACAACGGGCAAAAGATGTCAAAGTCTAAGGGCAATGTTGTTGACCCGTGGATTGTGCTTGATCACCACGGTGCCGATGCGACGCGTTGGTATATGTACACGGCATCACCGCCAGGAAATGCACGCCGTTTCTCGGAAGAGCTAGTTGCGGAGACGTCCAGGCGCTTTCTCTCGACGTTATGGAACGTCTATTCGTTTTTTGTGACCTATGCCAATCTCGCTGACTTTGATCCCTCGAAGCCCCTTGATTCAGAAGAGAGCCCAACCGAACTCGACCGCTGGGTTCTTTCGGAACTACACGCTACGGTCCAGCGTGTTACGGAAGGTCTAGAAGCGTATGAGCTCTCAGATGCTGCTCGACCAATTGAACAGTTCGTTGCCGAGCTTTCGAATTGGTACGTGCGCCGCAGTCGCCGTCGATTTTGGCGATCAGGGGATGACGCTGACAGTCGAGTAGCATTACGCACTCTCTACGAATGCCTCGCAACTTTGTCTCAACTGTTGGCGCCGTTCACTCCGTTTGTAGCCGAATCGCTATATCGGAATCTCGT